>JAFWXB010000217.1 GCA_017523185.1 Lachnospiraceae bacterium
AGTAGAGGCAGAAGATTCTCTTGCAATGTCACCAAACGGAAATGGTGGTTGGTTTACATCATTATTAAAAGCAGGTCTTGGAGAAGATTTAAAAGAAAAAGGTGTAGAATGGTTAAATGTATTTTCCGTAGATAATGTGTTACAGCGTATTGCAGACCCTGTATTTGTAGGTGCAACAATTGCATCAGGTTGTGTAAGTGGTTCAAAAGTAGTTCGTAAATGTGACCCATACGAAAGAGTTGGTGCTCTTTGTTTGGAAGATGGAAAACCATCCATTATTGAATATTATGAATTAACACCGGAAATGGCAGAAGCAACAAATGAAAATGGTTCTTTGCTTTATGGTTTTGGGGTTATTTTAAATTATTTATTTAGTGTAGAAAAATTATTGGAAATTTCAGCAAAACAGATGCCACTTCATATTGTAGAAAAGAAAGTACCATACATAGATGAAAATGGAACTTCTGTAAAACCGGAAATTCCAAATGCATATAAATTTGAAACTTTAATTTTAGATATGGTGTATATGATGGATAATTGTTTATCCTTTGAAGTAGAAAGAGAAAAAGAATTTGCACCTGTAAAAAATGCTTCCGGTGTGGACTCCGTAGAATCTGCAAGAGCATTACTTGTAAAAAACGGAATTGAAATTTAGAAAAAGAATGTAAAAAGGTTATATTATAAATAAAATTTTATTTTCTCTTTATGAAACAGACACAAATTTTACACATTTTTCGTTTAATCTGTTTTTGTAAACATAAGAAAGCACATATAAAAATAGATTATTTATAAAAGAAAGGAAAAGGAATAGAAATAATGGAAAATAATTATTATAACTATAACCCATATTCAAATAATGAAACAAATACAGATACAACAAATCAATCAAGTTCTAATGCAGAATATACAAATGCATATAATAAAGACAATTATAACAATCATTCTAACAGTTATAATGGTTCTTATGGGTATACAAATGGCAATAGTGGAACAACTCCACCACCAGCAAGAAAAAAATCTTCTAATTTTGGAACAAAGTTAGCAAAATGTGCAGCTCTTGCACTTGTATTTGGAACAGTTGGAGGTGTTGGATTTACCGGAGTTACATACTTTGGTGGAAATGCATTGGGAATTTTTTCACAAGCTGATAAGAATGAAAGTAATAAAATAAGTGAACATAATATTGGAAGTGTTTTAGAAGATAAACAAGAAAAAGAAGATAAAAACGAACAAGTAGAAAATGGACTTCAGCAAACAGATACTGAAAACAATACTTCTGTAGCAATTATGGATGTTTCTGCTATTGTAAAAGATGCAATGCCTTGTGTGGTTGCCATTACAAATACGAGTGAAGTTGTATATCAAAGTATGTGGGGACAACAATTTGCACAGGAAAGTGAAAGTTGTGGAACAGGATTTTTAGTAGAGCAAGATTCAGATTATCTTTATATTGCAACAAACAGTCATGTAGTAAGTGGTGCAAAAGAATTAACCGTACAGTTTTCAGATGATACATTTGCAGCAGCAGAAATAAAAGGAACAGTTGCATCAAAAGACCTTGCAGTTATTAAAGTGGCGTTAAAAGATATTAGTGAAGAAACAAAAAATATCATTCGTCTTGCTACATTAGGTGATTCAAATGAAATGGAAATGGGGGAAGGTGCGATTGCAATTGGAAATGCTTTAGGTTATGGACAATCTGTTACAACCGGTGTTATTAGTGCGTTAGGTCGTTCTGTTACTGTATCAGATGGTACAACAGGAAGTGCAATTGTTTGTAATAACTTAATTCAGACAAATGCAGCAATCAACCCTGGAAATAGTGGTGGACCTCTTTTAAATATCAATGGGGAAGTAATTGGAATTAATTCTGTAAAATATGCTGATACAGATGTAGAAGGAATTGGATATGCGATTCCAATTTCAGATGCCATGATTGTTATTGATAAATTAATTGATGGAGAACAAATTGAATCAGCAAAATCAGGATATCTTGGAATTCAAGGAAAAGATATTGAAGATGGTGTATATGTGTATAAAGTATTTGCAGGTTCAGCTGCTGAAGAAGCAGGTATTCGTGCAGGCGATATTATTGTAGGATTTGAAGGAAACAGTATTTCTACAATGAGCCAGTTAAAAGAATTGTTAAGTTACTATCCGGCAGGAGAAGAAGTAGAATTTGTTATTTACCATGCAGAAGGCAATGAATATGTACAGAAAACCATTCAAGTTGTGTTAGGTGATAGCAGTTCCATTCAACAACAGCAACCGAATCATTAAGAATACTTAAATTGAAAAATGAGTGATTAAAATCTTACTTGTTTTATAGAAGAGATGGTGTATATATTTTTTATGTAAAAAATTGGGCAGCGAAGTATCGCTGTCCAATTAAAGTATAAAAAGAAATTTGTTTTTTAGAATTGTATTTTTGATTAGAAAAAGTAGAGATAGATTGTAATTTGAGGAGGTGGTGGAAGTGGTAGAAATTACTACTTGGATGAATAAGTTTTTGCAAACATTAAAGGAATATTTTGGACAACGCATATGGTTTGTTGGTTTACAGGGAAGTTATGCTCGTGGTGAAGCGACGGAAACAAGTGATATTGATATTGTTGTAATACTTGATGAATTGTGTGCGTTGGATATTCAAACCTATAATGAAATGTTAGATACTTTATCGCATAGGGAGTTAATTTGTGGCTTTCTTTCTGGAAAAAAGGAAATTTTAAGTTGGGAACCGTCAGACCTTTTTCAATTTTATTATGATACAAAGCCAATAAAGGGAAGTCTTGATGAATTGCTGTTACTAATTGATGATGAGGTTGTCAATAGAGCAATTAAGATTGGGGTATGTAATATCTTTCATGGCTGTCTGCATAATATGTTGTACGAAAAAAGTGAGGAGATTTTAAGGGGGTTATATAAATCGGCTTCTTTTGTAGTACAAGCAATCTGCTTTAAACAAACAGGAAATTATATTAGTCATCAAACCGATTTGTTAAAGAGTATTTCGCCTGATGAACAAGTTATTGTAAATATTTTTTTAGACTTGAAAAATGGTGGAATAATTGAATTTCAAGAAATGTCTGAAATTTTGTTTACTTGGTCTAAGAATTGGATTGAAAAAATAAAATAGAACATATATTTTTATAATAAATAAAAAGTAGAAAAACGAAAGGAAATATTTATGAAATACGATTATTTAGTAGTAGGGGCAGGACTTTATGGTGCAGTTTTTGCACAAAAGGCGAAAGAACAAGGCAAAAAAGTACTTGTAATTGATAAACGTCCTAATATTGCAGGAAATGTTTATACAAAAGAAATAGAAAATATTCATGTACATATGTATGGAGCACATATTTTCCATACAAATAATAAAGAAGTTTGGGACTATATTACTCGTTTTGCAGAATTTAATCGTTTTACAAACTCACCTGTAGCTAATTATAAAGGGGAATTGTATTCTTTACCATTTAATATGTATACATTTAATAAAATGTGGGGTGTGGTAACTCCACAAGAAGCACAAGCAAAGATTGAAGAACAAAAACAAATGGCAGGAATTACAGAACCAAAAAATTTAGAAGAACAAGCAATCAGTTTAGTTGGTACAGATATCTATGAAAAGCTTGTAAAAGGTTATACAGAAAAACAATGGGGGCGTGCATGTAATGAACTTCCATCATTTATTATCAAACGTCTTCCGGTACGTTTCACATTTGATAACAATTATTTTAATGCACTTTATCAGGGAATTCCGGTAGGTGGTTATACGAATATGGTAGCAAATTTGTTAGAGGGTATTGAAGTAAGACTTGGAATAGATTATTTAGAAAACAAATCAGAATATGATGCAATGGCAGAAAAGGTCGTTTATACAGGGGCTATTGATGCATATTTTGATTATAAACTTGGTGCATTGGAATATCGTTCGGTGCGTTTTGAAACAGAAGTCTTAGATGTACCAAACTTCCAAGGAAATGCAGCTGTAAATTATACAGATAGTGAAACACCATATACGCGCATTATTGAACATAAATGGTTTGAATTTGGAAAAGATAAAAATGGAAATGATTTACCAAAAACTGTAGTTAGTCGCGAATATAGCTCCGAATGGAAAGTTGGAGATGAACCATATTATCCGGTAAATGATGAAAAAAATGGAAATCTTTATGCAGAATATAAAAAGTTAGCAGAAGCAGAAAATAATATTATTTTTGGTGGAAGACTTGGAGAGTACAAGTATTACGATATGGATGCTGTAATTGCAAGTGCATTAGATATGGCGAAAAAAGAACTTGCATAAAATATAAAAATAATGCTAATACAATGATGACAAATATTTTATAAAAATGATATATAAAATTGAAAATATTTCAAATAACGTATGTAAATATGATAAGATGATAAGATAGTAATTTTACTAATTTATCAAACTTATTTCAGAATAGTAGATTGAAATGTAATTGTTTATAAAGGTGTAACAAAAAAGTTACACCTTTTTTGCTTGCATACAAAGAACAGAACGTGTAAAATAAAGATTATAAATATAAGATAATATAATTTCGGCAAATAAAATGGTATGTAAAAATTGAAAAATAAATATCTATAGTTGATGCATATTATTTTTATAAAGGAATTTGAATTATCGAATATACATTAAATAATTAATTTATTTTTTATTGTATCAAATTTATATTAGGATGGGAGAGCATTATGGATTGTACAATTATTGGTATTGCAGGGGGAACAGGTTCCGGAAAATCTACATTTACAAATCGTATTAAAGATGCGTTTCAAGATAATGTAGCAGTTATTTATTTTGATAATTATTATAAGGCACAAGATGATGTACCTTTTGAAGACCGTAAAAAAGTAAATTATGATTCACCGGAAGCGTTAGAAGTAGATTTGTTAATTGAACATTTGACAGCATTAAGAGAAGGAAAAACAATAGAAGGTCCTGTGTATAATTATAAAGAACATAATCGTTCAAAAGATAAAACAATTATTATTGAACCGAAAAAAGTAATGATTTTAGAAGGCATTTTGGCATTAGAAAATCAAAAATTACGTGACCTTATGGATATTAAAATCTTTGTGGAAGCAGATGCAGATGAACGTATTTTACGTCGTGTTATTAGAGACGTAAAAGAAAGAGGACGTGATGTGGAAGATATTGCAAGACAATATTTAGAAACTGTAAAACCAATGCATTA
>JAFWXB010000218.1 GCA_017523185.1 Lachnospiraceae bacterium
ATTTATAATTCTATGAATACTACTATGTCAGGTGGAGAAAAACAAAAAATTTGTCTGATTCGTATGTTATTATCAGAAGCAGATATATGGTTTCTTGATGAACCTTCTTCTGCTTTAGATGAAAAAAGTACAAAACGATTTTTTGAAGAAATAGAATTAAAAAAGAAAAATCATATTATTATAATGATTTCTCACGAAAAACCATTAACTTATGATTATGTAGTTAATATGATGACATATATAAAATAGTGTGATATTTCATATAGAAGATAGTAACATTGTTTTTGTTAAAATAAAAATATTATACAATGTATAAATGTTTTTTTAAATGAGAATGTTTTTAGAAGATTGCAAGATTATTTTTTGATAAAAATATGATGTTATATAGTATTGTAATGGATAAAAAATGGAAAATGGAAAGGAAAAAAGTGATGTTATACGAATTAAAAGCGATTCTGCGTAACAGAATTACCATTCTATGCTTGTTTATCTTTGGTATTTTGGGAATGTATGTACTTTTATGTATGTATCAACATGAAGAAAAATATAGTAGTCAGGAAACTTTGCAATTACAACATCAAGCATGGGCAGATGACAGTAAGCAAGAAGTAGAAAGTGTGGAAAAGGATTTAGACTATTTTCTAAATGTAATTTGTGATACGGAAGAAGAAAGAAATGTAACATTAAATGAGTACGAATATATAAAATGGTGTGAAAATGAACATCAAAAGTTAGCAGATTATGCAGGTTCTGAGGAATTTAACAAAGAGAAATTTCGAATAGAAGTATTAAGATTAGAGTTGATTCAAAATATGTGCAATATGAATATGTGTGCATTTGAAGAAAAAGGTTGTTTTCCGGCAGAGGTTGTATTTGCAGATGAATTGGAATTATATCAAGATATTTTGAAGTTAGAGGAATTACCATTTGAATTATCAGGTTTTGTGGATAGTCCATTTTTGCAATATCAACAAAAAGTAAGTAATATAGCAGGGTATTATACATTCAAATGGGGTGTAGAAATTGCATTAAAAAGTTTAGAATATTCTGAAATGTTGAGTATAGCGAAGTCTTCTCCATTTTCTTTATTAGCATGGTTGTTTGTAGGAATAGAATTAGAATTTGTTCCATTGATATGGACAAGCATTTTGATTTTATTTCCTTCATTGTATATGGCAGAATGTAGTAAAAATAATAGTAGGCAATTACATGAACTCATTCCTAAAAAAAGAGGGAAAATTTGTCAATCTTATTGTAGAAATATTTTTATTATATGTGGATTATTTTTTTTAGTAGGAATAGGGATTCCAGTATTTGTATCTGGAGTCTTAGATGGTTGGAACGGAATACAAACTACTATGAGTGTAGACCCTAACAATTATACTACATGGACACCATATTACCATTCTGCAAAACAAAAGGCATATGTATTTTTGTCTACCATTTATATGGATAGTATTCCTTATGAAATGATAGATATAGAATTATGGAAATTTTTATTATTAGCAGGTATATTAGGTTTGTTAAAGTGCATTTTTTTCGTTTTACTTGGATTTATGATTGGGTATATCGGAAAAAGTTATGGAAAAATATTAGGTGGCATTGTATTAACAATTTTCATACTTTTATATAGTCAAAGTATTACAGAGGGTATGAAATGGAATCCATTTTCGATAAAACCGGCTTGGAATGTAACTTGTGGTGGAACAAATATGACATGGCTAAATGCAATGGTAGTGATAAGCATTGCAATTATAGTTCTTTTGGCAATTTTAATGATTTATAATAAGCGTTGGTTATCAAAAATAATCAAGTATAAAGGAAAATGAATGAGTAGCCAAAGCAGATTTGGAATATTTATTAAGACTTAACGTATTGATTATAAAAAGTTGTAAATTGACTATTTACATGAAAAAGGCAGGCTGTGTATGGAAATTTTATCAGTAAGAAATATTGAAAAAAGTTTTAAGAAACATAAGATTTTAAAAGGTGTGAGTTTTTCCATTGGAGAACAGGAAATTGTGGGATTTTTAGGCCCAAATGGTTCTGGTAAATCGACTACGATTAAGTGTATTTGTGGTCTTTATGGATTAGATGCAGGAGAAATTGCGATTTGTGGATATGATATTGAAAAACAAAGAGAATCTGCACTTTCGGAACTTGGTGCAAGTATTGAATCACCTGCATTATATCCACAATTAACAGGGCGAGAACACTTGAAGATGATGGGAAATTGGAGAAATGCAACTTCTGCACGTGTAAAAGAAATGGAAGAATATACAGGAATTGGAGCTTATTTGAATAAGCGAACAGCTACATATTCTATGGGAATGAAAATGCGTTTGATGCTTGCAATGACATTGATGGCCAGACCAAAATTAATTATTTTAGATGAACCTACAAATGGTTTAGACCCACAGGCAGTATTTGAGTTGCGTAAGGAAATGGAAATGATTCGTAAAGATGGGTCTTCGATTTTATTTTCCAGTCATCAATTAGGAGAAGTAGAAAAATTAGCAGATAGAATTATTTTTCTAAAACAAGGTGAGTTGGTATATGATGGTGTTATTCCAAAAGAACTTGTAGGTATGGAATATGGTGTAAGAATTATGCCACAGCACAAAGAAGCAAGTTTACAAGCGTTAAAAAATCTTTCATTTGTGCAGATGCAAGAACAAGAAAATGAAGATACACCTCAATGGATTACATTTTCTGTTACACAACAAGAGTTGCTTGGAAAAGCGATTGCTACTTTGGAACAAATCGGATTTGTGTATGATGTTGTAAAAAAAGATATGGATTTGGAAGATTTTTATAAGAAAATTTATCGTTAAATTGGAGAATTACTATGATAAAAAATGAGATACGTTTGTTTTTATCTAAAAAAAATTTATTAGCGTTTTTTGCATCTGTTATAGTATTATTTCTTGTGTATGAATATTCTTATATACCGACATATCAAGCATATGGACAAACACAAAGAAAGGAAATGGAAGAACATACACAAGAGATTGATACCATTCGAAAAATGTATGAAGACCGTATTTTGTATTATGAAACATATAATCCTAAAGTGGATAGGTTTGATGATTTAAAGAAAATG
Source organism: Lachnospiraceae bacterium (assembly GCA_017523185.1). The sequence goes on from JAFWXB010000218.1 coordinate 3,104, forward strand.
CATAACATTTGGAATACATTTCGTGGTTGGCGAAGTTTGCTTTATGAATATTGGGGAGATTGGGAGTATCGACAAGAAGATATTCGAATGATTTTATGGATGTTAGATGAATTACTTTTAGAAGACCCACATATATCCGATTTGGGATATGATATTATTTATCAAGGTTCACAAAGGGAATGGAATCGCAGAATGATTTTACATGAAGCATATAAAAATGCTGAAATAGAAGAACCGATTAATCCACTTACACCTATGGGAAGTTATGTAGTAATGGATATATTAGGTGGAAGCAGTCCTATGTATTTTTTACTTATTTTTTTATTGCTTGTTTGGAATTATGATATTTGGTCGGCTGATTTTGATGATTCAACCTATAAATTAATTTATACATTACCAAAATCAAGAAAATGCATTTTTTTCACACGTTGTTTGGTGCGTGGGGGATTGAGTATTATTGGAATTTTATTTGTGTTGTTATGTTTCTTTTTCAGAGGAACATTATCATTTGGAACAGGTTTTTCTAATTTTGTTATTTTGAATACAGATGCATGGAAATTGTGGAATTTATCAAATACCGATTGGATAAATCCAAGTAATGCAGATATTGCAGTACCAATTATAAAAGCAATGGCATTTCAGTTGTTGTTATTTATTGGAGTTATTTTATTCTTTTTTGCAATCATACAATTGATATCATTTGCATGGAAAAATGGTTCTTCCACAATTATTACAATGACGGTTGTGATAATGATTATGTTGGCAAGCGTTATGATAAAACATATGGAAGCTATTCTTTTAACAAATAATCCATTTTTTATGTTTTTACCGGAAAAATTGTTAAATGGAAATTTTATATTGGGAATCCCTATTGTTATTTTTATGGAGATAGGAAGCATCATAGGCGTATTTTGCGGAACTTGTAAATGGATGGAAAAAAGAGAGATAATATAATTTATTAAAATAGACAGCAGAGAATATATTTTATCTGCTGTCTGTTTTTGTATACATAAGTTCTTTTACATACTATTTAATGTTTACATATTTGAAGTGACCTTGACTTAATTTGATTAAATTTCCTCCGGAATAATGAGTGTAGCAATAATATAACCTAAAACGCCACTTCCACCTGCAAGAGAAAAAATAACCCATGCAAGACGAATAAGTGTTGGGTCAAGATGAAAATATTGTGCAAGTCCACCACAAACACCACAAATCATTCTTTCGTATTTACTTCTATATAATCTTTTTTCCATAAACAATTCCTCCATATATTTATATGCATATTATTAAAAAACAATGATGTTACTTAGTATATTAACATATTTATAAAATATCATATACTTTTTTAGAAATGAAAACAAGTATATAAAAGAAAAATTAAGAAATAGATTTGAATATGTTAAGAAAAAGAAAATATTATTTTTATTGACATATCTGTATCTTCTGTATATACTGTATATATACAGAAATTCGATAAAGAAAATAGAGGTGAGAAGTTGAATATTTTTATAGATAATAAAAGTGGAGCACCAATTTATGAGCAAATTTACAATCAAATAAAAAATCATATTATAAGTGGAGTCTTAGAGGAAGATGAAATGCTTCCATCG
>JAFWXB010000219.1 GCA_017523185.1 Lachnospiraceae bacterium
GGTCGGTACATATAAATTAGCAGATAAAATAGCAGAAACACACGGAGCGTGTTTATACAGAGCAAAAAATAATAGAGATACAGACAATGAAGAAGATTTTTTTTATGCAATAAAAGAATATCATAATGAATGCATTCCAAAAGGCATGTTAGCACGAGAAAAAAAGATTTCACATGAAATTGAAAATTATGCTCCAAAGAGCATTGTAATTCCAATTTTAGATGTATTAGAAGATAGAAATAAAGAATATGCTGTTATGCAGTTTCGAAAAAACGGACTATTTTTGAATGAATTAATAGAAAAATTAGAACTTCAATATGGAAAGGGAAAGATACCACTTGAAATGTCATTAGAAGTTATATATGAAATTCTTTCTTCATTAGAAGTGCTTCATTCTTTTCGTAAAGAGAATATGCAACTTGGATACCTTCATTTAGATTTGCATCCTGGAAATGTCTTTTTTGAAAGTGTAAACATGGAAGAGAAAGAGATGGGTAAAGCAAAATTTATAGATTTTTTTAGTGCATTGAAATTAGAAAATGAAGAGATTGTGTTAAACTCAGATACTATGATGTCAGTAAACTTTAAATATTCTTCACCGGAACAGAAAGCAGGGGAATATTATAAGTATGGATTTGCCACAGATTTATTTTCAGTAGGTGCTATACTATTTAGAATGCTTATAGGAACGGTAAAACCAGACGGAGAAAGTATTAATGAAAAAACTTTTTTTCAACATATAGAACATGTGGCAGAACATTCTATTATAAAATATGCTTTACTTCGATTTTTGGAATGTAGTATGCAAGAAAATCCAAAGTACAGATATCAGAATGCACAAGAAATGTTACAAGCAGTAGAAAAATTAAAGAAATGTAGTCTGGCTTATCAAGAAAGTAATTATTATGGATTATTTAGTATTGGATATGAAATGGTAATACCAGAAGATAACGTAGTAACATTTTCAAAAACATTAAATATTAGAGAATTTCGTAATTCAGTAATGTGTTTAGAAAATGATTTAATGCAAAATTGTATTAATGTACTAAAATGTAAGTATATATTTGAACTATTAAATAAGTGTATGGAAATTCAATTAGAAAAGGTTCCTTCTGATATTAAATATAGTTTGTATAAAAGTGGACTTGCTTGTTGTAATCATACTGGAGATAGTTTAAAAGCGAAGGAATTGTTGGATGAAATAGAAAAAATAAAAAATGATTTGCCACTTATGGAATATCTAAAATGTTTAAATAGAGCAGCTGTTACATATGCAGACAGATATGAATTTGAACAAGCATACGAGAATGTATGTAGAAATGTGCGTGGTTTAGAAGCCGTGAAAGATACATACGAGCAGGTTGCAGAACAAAACGGAATTTTATCTTCTGGTGAAACAGCAAGAATTATGGATTTAGCACGTGCATATAGTGCAAAAGGAACTTATATGGTTTGGGCAGAAAAAGAAGACCCAATGATAGAGTTTAAAAAGGCATTAAAAGAATTTGGTAATAGTATAGGAAATAAGATGATTACCCTTTCTCACATTTTACAATATGCTATTGAAATTCAAAATAAAGAACTATATGAAGAATATAGCAAGGAATATTTTGGAACATATAAAAATTTATGTAATGGATTAGATTTGGTTTCTGATGAACATAATTTTAACCCGTTTAATTTATTAGTATTTTTAAAAGGAATGTATACATTTTACATAGAAGAAGTTGATTTTGAATGTCAAAATAAGATTGTCAAAATATTAGATTCTAAAGTAATAAGAGAATTGCATGCACACCCAGTACAATTGATATATAAATATATAGGGCTGATTTTATGTGAATATAATGGAAATATGACAATGGAAGCAGAAGGTGCATTTCTTGCATCTATGACATGTTTAAAAGAAGGAAAAATTAATTTAAATGTTCCAATTAATATTATGATGTGTATGACATACCAAACAATGTGGATATATAATGAATTGACACAACAGACTGAAGAAAATGAAGAAATTCTGAAACTTATGATGGAACATTGCAAAGAGTCTGGTTGGGAAAAGTTATATCAAGCACTTGTAAATGCAAAAAATATAAAAGCTGTTTTAAGATATGAGCACGGTTAAAAAAGTCAGTATCTAATATGATTATTTTAAATTAAGAATAATTTGGGCTATAAGTTAAATAGCATAGCCAATTATAAGGGTAGAAGTAATACATAATACATATACATATAATTTAAATATTGGAGGAAGTTATTATGGCAGAAAGACCAGCATATACATAAAAAAGTGGGGCAGCCGAAAAACTTGTAATTAAAAAATATAGACAATTCCGTAAACACGCATAAATACTGGATTTTTTGAGATTACATAAAAAACGGTTGCCCCACTTTTTTCGTAAAAATACTTGATTTTTGGGGTAAAAATGATAGAATAAAAAGAAAGACAGTAGTAAATACTGTTGTGAGCAAAGCCCGATATAGGGATAATAATTTCGAAGTAGGATGAAACTATGTAGTAGAATTAGACAAAGGTATTTGAAATACAATTTAGATACTTTGGTTTATTTTTGTATAGAGTTCATTAGGTGTATGGAAAGAAAGATGCTACAGTCGAAAAATAGTATATGTTGTTGATAGGATGAGATTTTAAAAATAGTTATTTAAGAAACAGATTGTGTATATGAAATACGCAATCTGTTTTTTTATGAACAATTTTTGCGTATTAGACTTTTTAGATAAATGGATTCATAATATACTAAAGATTTTGAAAGAAATATGTACCTTGAAAACTTCATATAGATAATTTTTATTGCCTGGTTATTGAGGCATAGAGTTCAATAACAGCGACCATTGATGTGGCTAAATACCTATGGGGAGTAACAACACCAATGTTGAAAAAGTTAAGAAGAGAGAATTTATTATGAGTAAGAAGACAAAAAATGGGAATGGAAAAATTATCGTAAAAATATTCGTAAGAAACGATGAAAAACAGACATATGAAGTTTCCACTAATTCATTATTTGCAAATAGAAAAAATGCAAAATTGCAATTTTTCTTACTGATTAATAATCAGGAATATTATTTATTTGAGCCACGATTTAGTAAAGGGGTATATCTTTATTTTAGAGAAGGGATATGCTTGGCTGAACTTAGAAAATACAAAAATTGGAATAAAAATAATCGTTTAGATAAAACAATAGAGGACCGTATTCCACAATGTATCAAATATGTAATGGCTCAAATTGCATAATAAGGAGGAAGAAAACCTATGAGAAAGAAAAAAACTGTTTGTGAAATAAATTTTAAGCTACCAAAATGTATGTTTTTGGTATGGCTTAAGGGATTTATTAACGGACGAACAAAAACAGCTACATTAAATAGTGAAAATATAGTACAGAGCGGCTACATTCAAATGTACCAAAAAAGATTTGAAGAATATACTGCTAAACAAACTAAAATTATGGATACGCAGATGCATGCATTATCATCAGAAGCAGAGAAATTATTGTTAGAACTAAAAGAATTAAATAAGCCATTTGCCTGCGAATATGCATCAATTCCGGAAAATGCTTCTGTAATGCAAAAACGTGCTGTAGAACGCAATAATGAATATTTGTCAAATCAAGTAAAAAGTAAAAGTTCTCGTAAAAAGAAAATACATAATCAATTAATTGAGATACGTACTCAATTTAGTGAAATAGAAACAATGTTTCAAGAGAATCTATTAGAAACAGCAGCGGGAATAGAAGCAGTTCTTGCAAATTACTGCAAGGGTGTGTTATTTAGAAAACCACTTTCAGAACAAAATATCCAAAAGATGAGTGTTAGTAATGTTATTAAAGAATTTCATGAAAATGTGGAATGGACAGCTCGTTGTTTAAAACATATTGATGAGGAGGTAAATAGAAATTATGAAAAATAAATGGAATTGGTTTTCAAAATATAAGCAGGAAAAACGAGAGAAAAAGTTAAGAATGCTTCATAGCACACCTGAAACGTCCTATAACATAATTCATCGTATACCAAAAGTAGGAGATACTACTACTACATATGACTACAATGAAATTTTAGAATTATATAATAATGCAGATCTTCTAGCAGTTGAAAAGATAGAATCCGGGATTAAAGTAGACCAATATAGCGGAAAATTCTTAAAACAAGATATTGAAGTTCGATGTTTAATGTTAAAAGCGTTGTTGCTTGAATGGCGTGAGCGCCATCGTAATGCACGTATCTCTATTGATGAAGAAAAATTAGCTTATAAAAAACAGCTTGAACTTGAATTGATGGAGTTAGAGAAAAAGTATGATGAATTAGTGGGAGGAAAATAAAATGAAGTCCAAAAAGAAACAACCCATATTAAGACAAGTTGTAAATGAAAATAAACAAGCAAATCTGCCGGAATCTGCTAAATGGATGATTGTTATTGCATGTATTTTATTTGATTGTGTTTGTTTTTATACAACATATAGTTTGTTATTGCGTCAAAGTTTATTATTAAACATTTTTACGGTTTGTATTAGTGCTGTTACCATGGACTTATTCCCGGTAGTACTTGGAATGTTACTGAGTAGAGCTGAGAAGGACCGTATGGAAATAGGAATGGCGATATCCATAGCAATAGCTTTTCTTTGTGAAGCTGTAATGTCATTTTTCATACGTTATAATACTAAGTCAGCACTTTTCGAGAGCGGAGGATTAGGATTAAGTTTATCTGGTGAGGCAGCACAAAACATTATCGAAACTACACCTATTGAAACAAACAATGCACAAATTGGAGTTGTTGTGTTACTTGGAATTTTGCCAATTCTTACTTCTTTATTGAGTTTTGCAGTATCCTATCAAAATCCCAAAAGAAAAAGAATTGAATTAGACGAACAACAACTTTTAAACTTAAAAGAAAAAATCAATGAACATAAGGTTAATATTGAATTATTAGAGAATGAACTTTCAAGACGAGATTTATACAAACTTGATAAAACGCGATTTGCAGTAGCTGATTTATTAATTAATTTAACAGAAATTGGTTCTAATATAAAAGTTTCTCAAGAGATTGCATCTGTTTTACAGGATGTAGATGCTACCACAATTTTAACAGAAGATTCTGAAATTCAATATAAAATTGAAGAAGCTAAAAAATTGCTAAATAAAATAATTGAAGAAACGGATTATAACGAAGAAGAGGAGAGTTTGAAATATGAGAAAGAAAACTAAAATGATTTTTATTATGATATGTATGTGTTTATCAATGGGTTTATTTACAGGATGTGTTTCTAAAGAAGAAACAGAACTGACAAAGCAACCGATTCATACCGCACTTATTCTTCAGTCTGTAACAAATGTTCCTGTTGTAAATATTGAAGCATCTGGAGAATTATTAAAAGAAGTTTGTTCTACTCCTGGCTCTAGCATTTCTATTATTATTGCAGATGGATTACCTTGGGAATATGCAAACATTAAGCCAGAAGATATAGATGATTCTTTTGATCCGGTTATGCAAGAACAAATTTTAAATCAGAGACTACAAGAATTAGTACAAATTGTAAAATCAGCAACAGCCAAAAATCCAGAAAGTGACCTTCGCAGAGCAATCGAAATGGGAGCAAGATACTTACAAAGTTGTGATAATGGAAGAAAAGAAATGGTTATTTTAGGTTCTGGTATTAATACGGTTGCTCCATTATCTATGCAGGATATGATTTTATCAAATATGGATGTTAATGCTACCATTCAAAAATTAGAAGATGAAGCATATATAGCAAATTTGGA
>JAFWXB010000220.1 GCA_017523185.1 Lachnospiraceae bacterium
GTTATCAGCATCTACAGCAAGCAATCCGAAAAGAAAAGGTAACAAAACTGTATATTTCTATCCGTGAAGGAATGCTTTTAGATGATGTATTACAGCTCGTAGGATAATTTTGTGCAATTTTCAGTATTTGCTCAATTATAGTTTTAAACTTATGTCAAATAATACTTTTCTCACTTTTTCAAAAACAGCGTTCACTCGAAAATTCACTATTTTCTCGTGAACGCAAGCTGCTTCGCAGCTTATAAGAATACACATTCTCATTATTTTACTTTAAATATAAAACATCACATACGATTTCCCACTAAAATTTTACACTAAAACCTTATATTCTTTATAAAAAGCAATCTATAAAAAAGGCTCCGCCTACGGGTGTAAAAGTGGAGGTGATGAACATGAATAAAGAACATTTACAAATTGCTTTACAACTTGCACGTATGTATGGCGTAGCCGAAACATTGAATCCAATGAAACAGATGGATTCTAACAGCTTTGTAACTATGATACTTGAATGGACAGATAATTATATAAAGTCCAATGAAACAGATATTGTAGAATACTTTAATAAGCTGTTTTAAAAATTCAAAAAAGCTCGACTTTATACAAAAGTCGAGCTTTTTTATTCTATTTTATCCTGTGGTACATACTCAAGAATTTCTGAAACTGAACAGTCCAAAACTTCACATAATACATTTAATGTCTTTGTCGTAATAGCTTCTCCATGTTTAATACGATGTATTGTATTAGCAGGTATACCATGTTTAAATATTAAACTATATTCCGAAACATTCTTCTTAAACATTGTCTCAAAAAGAGGTTGATAACTTATCATTCTAAATTTCTCCTTTTGAAAAATCTTAACATACTTCTTATCTTGATTATGCTAAATATATTAAGTATATTCCATATTCATTGGCAATTTTAACTAAATATGAAGCAATATGCACAATCAATTCAATATTTGCTCATAACTAAATAAAAACATATTATTTTTATACCCAAATTATACCTATTAAATTTATATGATTAAAAAATATGCTTATTTTAATAAGACACCTAATTAATTACCACATTAACAATCCTTCTTTTGATATTCGGAAAAAATATTCCTTAAATTTCGTAGTTTTTAAAACTACTTGACGAGGAATTAAATAACTGATAATATAGTTATTATAATTACACTATTAATATTTATTTGTGAATTACCATATATTATAAATTTAACAATATATTTCTATTTTTGATGATATGTAATATTATAATTCATAACGAAAAAGGAGAATCTTATGAAAATTAGAATTGTAGCAGACTCAAGTGCAAACTTACGCACAACAGCAGACAAACACATTATTTCAGTACCACTTAAAATTACTACTGACAAGAAAGAATATGTAGATGATGAATCTTTAGATATTGAAGTTATGATTCGTGAATTGGCTTCTTACAAAGGTCGTTCCGGAACTGCTTGTCCTGGTACCGGTGATTGGTTGGAGGCATTTGGTGATGCTGATTGGGTATTTGCTATTACAATTACAAGTACATTATCCGGTTCTTACAACGCAGCTCGTGTCGCAAAAGAAGAATATGAAAGCGAATATCCAAACCGTAAAGTATGTTTAATCGACTCATTATCTGCCGGTGCTGAATTAAAACTTATTCAAGAAAAAATAGAAGAATTAGTTGCAGAAGGACATGATTTTGATACAATTTGTAATAAAATCACAGACTACCAAAAACATACACATTTAATATTTTGCTTAAAATCTCTTACAAACCTTGCAAATAATGGTCGTGTAAATCCGGCAGTTGCTAAAATTGCAGGTGTATTGAATATTCATGTTGTTGGAATCGCAAGTGACCATGGAGACTTAGAACAAAGAGAAAAAGCCCGTGGAGAAAAGAAAGCCATTTCTGCAATCGTAAAATTAATGAAAGAATTAAATTACAATGGCAAAAAAGTTATTATCGACCATTGTTTGAATGAAACAGATGCTTCTAAATTAAAAGAAATTCTCTTAAAAGAATTTCCATCTGCAAATATCAAACTTGCTCCGACTTATGGATTATGCAGTTTCTATGCCGAAAAAGGTGGTTTAATGGTAGGATTTGAAGATTAAATCTAATAACTGCTTTACGATTTATCAAATAAAGCTTGCAACTCTATTTAGGTTAAAATAACATAAAAAAGTCAATATATACAAAAATGTATTAAAAATTTGTATATATTGGCTTCTTTATATGAATCATTAAAGCAAATATTGCCATCTGATTTTATTTTATTCCATTTAATTGATTTACTGGTGGCTTACAGCTTCTTCCTTCACATATATAATAGGTGGTTTTATTATTTTTCAATGCATATTCTTCTGTTGGTTCTTCTAATATACGAATAATTGTATGCAATGGAATTTTACAAGCTATTCCCCGTAAATCTTGCTTTTCTTTTTCTACAATCGTAATGGTATTTGGTTCATCAAAAAAATCTAATAATGCTATTAAAAACATTGCATACCCTGCAGGATATCGAATAGCTTCTTTACTTATAAAATCCAACTGCTCTTTTGCAAGTTGTTTGTATTTCTCTTTTCTAGTAATGTGAAATAATTGTACCAAATTATATGCCATCATGGAATTTCCACTTGGTACTGCCCCATCATATATTTCTTTTGGACGTAAAATCAAATGTTCATTCTCTTTACCATATAAAAAGAATCCATGTTGCTTTTTATCATAAAACTCCACACATACTTTCTTGCAAAAATATTCTGCTTTTTCCAAATATACTTTTTCTAAAGTTGCTTCATATAAAGAAAGTAATGCAAAAATTTCATTTGCATAATCATCTAAAAAGCCTTTTGCACCATGTTTTCCATCTCGATAACTAACAAATAATTCCAGAGTTATTTTCTTGTCAGAAAGATTACTTTCTATAAAATATTGTGCTTTTTTGGCTGTATCTAAATAAATTTCTTTTCCAGTAACACGATATAATTGACACATGGCAGAAATCATTAACCCATTCCATGCAGTTAATATTTTATCATCTAAATGAAGGGAATGACGTTTTTTACGATATTCATATAGTTTTAATTTTTCTTCTCCAAATAATCTACTCCATTCCGTTATTTTTATATTATCGATATTGAAATCTTGTGACTTTTTTGTATCAAAAGTGTTTTTATTAGTATTTGATTCATTTAATGTATTAATAATGTCATCAATTTCTTGATTTAACAAATTTAAAATATTTTTTCCCTCAAAATTCCCTTCTTCTGTTACATCAAAATATTTATTAAATGCTTTTCCTCTTATTTCTCCTAATACTTCTATAATTTCTTTTGGAGTAAATAAATAGTATTTGCCCTCTACCCCCTCACTATCTGCATCTTGTGCACTATAAAAACCACCTTCTTTATATGTCATTTCTCTTAACACATAATTGGCTGTTTGTTCTGCCACTTCCAAATACAATATATTTTGTGTCATTTGATATGCTTTACTATAAACCATGATTAAAAGTGCATTATCATAAAGCATCTTTTCAAAATGTGGTGCTAAAAAATACTTATCTGTGGAATAACGACTAAAACCACCTCCAATATGGTCAAAAATACCACCAAGATACATCTGTTGCAAGGTTTTTTCTACCATAGAAAAAATAGAATTATTATTACTTTTTTCTGTATATCGCATTAAAAATAATAAATTATGAGGTGTTGGAAATTTAGGTGCATCTCCAAAACCACCATATGTTTTATCAAAAGTACGTTTATAAATTTCAACTGCTGTATCTGTAAGACGAATATCTGCTTCTATTACTTTCTTTGATATATACCCTTTTTTTATAAAATCATTATCTGTTTTTGTGTTTTCTTCACTTTCTCTTAATTCTTGTCCTTTTAAAAATGATACAATTTCCTCTGCAGAATCTAGCAAAGTCTTTCTATCTGTTTTCCATTTTTCTGCAATGATTGTTAAAAGTTGCTCAAATCCAATCTGTCCATAACGACTATATTTTGGAAAATACGTTCCTGCAAAAAAGGGTTTTTGTTCTGGTGTTATAAAAATACTTGTCGGCCAACCACCACTTCCTGTTAATGCCTGACAAACGGACATATAAATACTATCAATATCCGGACGCTCTTCTTTATCCACTTTAATAGAAATAAAATGCTTATTTAAAATTTCAGCAATCTCTTTATCTTCAAAACTTTCATGTGCCATTACATGACACCAATGACACGTACTATATCCAATACTTAAAAATATTGGTTTATCTTCTGCTTTTGCTTTTTGAAATGCTTCTTCACACCATGGATACCAATTTACCGGATTATTTACATGTTGAAGAAGATACGGACTTGTTTCGTTTTTTAAATGATTTTGCATATTCTATTTCCTTATTTTTAATAATGATTTTCTTATAATGCCAATTTACAACTTTTTCTTATAAGTATCTAAATTCCAAAAAATAATAAAAATATAGAAAATAAATTACTTATTTTGGCTATTATTTGATAAAACTAAGATTAAAAATTAACAAGTTGTAAAGTAGGCTTCTAATAATAACATAAATATTTAATTATTCTTTAATAGGTAAATCTCCTATTGCCGGATTATCAATTAATTCTCCTTCTTTTGTAAAACGAGAACCATGACATGGGCAATCCCAGGAATGTTCTTGTGGATTATATTTTAAAGCACAGCCCATATGTGGACATCTTTTTGTTGTTGGAGTCAACAAATTTGTAATTGATTCCAATCCATTCAAAAAAAGTTGTGGATGTAACATACTACGAGATGGAGAAAAAACTTCTCTATAAGGATTTTCTTTTTCAAGAATAAAATCGGTAAGAATTTGTGCTGATACCATAGAAGATGTCATTCCCCATTTGTTAAATCCTGTTGCTACATACCAATCCTTCGTATGTGCTGAATAATGTCCGATATAAGGAACACTATCCAATGTCATACAGTCCTGTGTTGCCCAACGATATTTTTCTTTTGCATTCGGATAATATTTCTTGGCAAATTGTTCCAATTCTTTCCAATTTCCCCCTTTTTTCCCAGTACGATGAGAACCACCACCAAGTAATAATAAATCTTTATAATTTCGAAAAGAAAGACCTTTTTTTGACGCATCCACATACATTCCATGTACATCTTGGGCATTTTCATAGGCAATTACATAAGAACGATGTTGATACATTTTCAAAAAATAACTACCATGTGTATTTAAAATTGGAAAATGTGTTGCTACAACTATTTTTTTTGCAGTAATACAACCATGTTTGGTAATTGCAATATTTTCTAATACTTCCTTTACTTTTGTGTGTTCATAAATTGTTAAATCCTTTGCAATTCCATATAAAAATTTGAGTGGATGAAATTCTGCTTGTTCTTTAAATTTTACTGCTCCTTGTATCGTAAAAGGCAATGGTAGTTCTTCTAAAAATTCAACATTGTAACTTAATCGTTCCAATGCTCGTATTTCTTTTTCACAACTTGCTCTATCATTTAACGAATATACAAAAGAATCCTTTACTGTAAAATCACAATCTATATGATTACAAAGTTTTTGAAATTCCTTTAAAGCCTTATTGTTAGCATCCAAATACATTCGAGCTTTTTCTTTTCCAAATTTACTTAACAAAGTTTCATAAATTAATCCATGTTGAGATGTAATTTTTGCCGTCGTATTTTTAGTAATCCCACTTCCAATTTCACTCGCTTCTACCAAAACATAATCTACACCTTTTTGTTTTAAGAAATAAGCACATAAAACACCTGCCATTCCACCACCAATAATTAAGACATCTGTTTTTATATCTTTTTCTAATTGTGGAAAAGATATTTTTGTATTTATCTTCGTAGAACTATTTATATTATCTGCACTTATTTTTATATCTTGTTTTTCTTTTTTATTTTTATTTTGACTTGTTTTTTGATTACATAAAGATGCAATATCAATATCTACTGTTTTTGACCATACCGAACTCATATTTTCACCTCAAAATTAGTATGACTAAAAATTTTTTATTTATAACTATAAATAAAAAAATATAACATATTACACCAAAATATGCTTTGTCTATCTGCTATACAAAACCATCTATGATTATAGTCATCAAACTCATATTATTTTATATAAATTTTATAAACTTTTTTTCAAAATAAGATATAATATTTTATAAATAAAAGAAATATTCATCTTTTTATTACTTATAACACATAATTACTTTATCGTTTGTATGATATATCTACAATTTGTATTTATTATTTTCCTGCAACACATAATTGCTTTATCATTTATTTCATAGATAGTTGCAATTTATATGGACTACTCACAGTCCCTAAATAATACTATTTTGGAGGTTTAAAAATGAAAACAGAAGTTATTATATTAAATAAAGAAAGAAATGTGACATTAACAGCATACATACAAGAAATTGGTGGTGCATTTGATTTTGTTACAAAACGTCCTGCTATTTTAATTTTACCAGGTGGTGGCTATCAATATTGTACACCTCGTGAAGCTGACCCTGTTGCTTTTCCCTATTTAAAAGCAGGATATCAAGTATTTATACTTCGCTATTCTGTAAATAAACATTCTACATGGCCAAATCCATTAAATGATTATGAACAAGCAATGGAACTCATTCGTGCAAATGCTGATAACTGGGGACTTTATCCTGATAAAATCGCTGTTATTGGATTTTCTGCCGGTGGACATCTTGCCGCATCAGCTGCAACTTTATCAAAAAATCGTCCTAATGCTGCAATTTTAGGCTATGCTGTTGTTGGAGAAGATGTAAAAGGCTGTAATCCGACTGCTCCTGATACAATTTCAGCTGTCGATTCTAATACTTGTCCTTGCTTTGTATTTGCCACAAGAACAGATGGACTTGTTCCAATTATGAACTCTGTAAAATTTATAGAAGCACTTACAATACATGATGTCGCTTATGAAAGCCATATTTATGCTTATGGTCCACATGGATTTTCTACTTATGACAGTTCTATTGAACATCCTGAAAAGAAACTTTGCAATCGTGTACCAAATTGGGTAAATGATAGTATTGAATGGCTCAAAGATATTTTTGGTGATTTTGGTGTAAATGGCATGACAACTCCGACTTGTCCATTACATACGACTGCAAATCATGAATCTTATCTTTCTGTAGATTGTACAATGGAACATATCTTGCAAATAGAAGCTGGAAAAGTCATTATCGAACATATATTTTCTAGCATTTTATCAAGTACAAGCTTAGGACAGTTTGGACAAAACAAAGATATTTCCCAAAATGCCTCTCTTGCAGGAAAAATGAAATTACGTGATTGTCTTGGATTTTTAAAAATACCAAATGATATCATAGAA
>JAFWXB010000221.1 GCA_017523185.1 Lachnospiraceae bacterium
CGTTGTAAGTGAAGATGAATTGCTTATAGGCGAGGAAGCAGAACCAGAAATCGTATTTGATTTTGGAGAAGAAACAAAACCGGAAACTGCGATTAGTGAAGTATATACGTATATTTTTTATAAATAATTATCAACACATATAGAAAGTATTTTCTTACAAAAAGAGAATTATTATAAGATTTTTACTATATATTGTATATTTTTTGTTTATAAATGTGAAATATAATATATTGCATAGATTTATGACTATAATACAAAAAGAAAATAGGCAATATTCTTATTAAGAAAATAGAGTTTTTGCCTATATTTGAAATAAATTTAGAAAAGCGAGGAAGATATTTATGGAAAAAACCATGGAAAAAATCGTACAAGTGGCAAAGTCAAGAGGATTTATTTATCCGGGCTCTGAAATTTATGGAGGTCTTGCAAATACTTGGGATTATGGTAATCTTGGTGTAGAATTAAAAAATAACGTAAAAAGAGCATGGTGGCAGAAATTTATTCAGGAAAATCCATATAACGTAGGTGTAGACTGTGCAATTCTTATGAATCCACAGACTTGGGTTGCATCAGGCCATTTAGGAGGTTTTTCAGACCCACTTATGGATTGTAAAGAATGTCATGAAAGATTCCGTGCAGATAAATTAATCGAAGATTTTGCAGAAGAAAAGAAAATCGAATTAAAAGGTTCCGTAGATGGTTGGTCACAAGAAGAAATGAAAAACTTCGTAGAAGAACATAATATTCCATGTCCAACTTGTGGAAAACACAATTTTACAGATATCAGACAATTTAACCTTATGTTTAAAACATTCCAAGGTGTAACAGAAGATGCAAAAAATACAGTATATTTACGTCCGGAAACAGCACAAGGTATCTTTGTAAATTTCAAAAATGTACAAAGAACTTCTCGTAAAAAAATTCCATTTGGTATCGGACAGATTGGTAAATCATTCCGTAACGAAATTACACCGGGTAACTTTACATTCCGTACACGTGAATTTGAACAGATGGAACTTGAATTTTTCTGTGAACCGGGAACAGACCTTGAATGGTTCAGTTATTGGAGAGGTTTCTGTCGTGACTGGTTACTTTCTTTAGGTATCAAAGAAGAAGAAATGAGACTTCGTGACCATGACCCAGAAGAACTTTGCTTCTACTCAAAAGCTACAACAGATATCGAATTTTTATTCCCATTTGGTTGGGGCGAACTTTGGGGTATTGCAGACCGTACCGATTATGACTTAACACAGCATCAGAATGTATCTCATCAGGATATGAGCTATTTTGATGATGCAAAAGGTCAAAAATACGTTCCATATGTTGTAGAACCATCTCTTGGTGCAGACCGTGTAGTGCTTGCATTCCTTTGTGCAGCATATGATGAAGAAGAATTAGAAGGTGGTGATGTAAGAACTGTATTACATTTCCATCCTGCACTTGCTCCTGTAAAAATTGGTGTACTTCCATTATCTAAAAAATTAAATGAAGGTGCAGAAAAAGTATTTACAGAACTTTGCAAAAAATATAACTGTGAATTTGATGATAGAGGAAATATTGGAAAACGTTATCGCCGTCAGGACGAAATCGGAACACCATTCTGTGTAACTTATGACTTTGATTCCGTAGAAGATGGTGCAGTAACTGTTCGTGACCGTGATACTATGCAACAGGAAAGAATTAAAATTGAAGATTTAGATGCATATTTTGCAGAAAAATTCCGTTTCTAATAAATATATTTAACGTGAGTTCGATAATTTTTGAAAAAAAGTTAAAATATCATTTTTTTTATGAAAATAATAAATTTATATTAATTTTCTATACTTTTTGACTTATCGAACGCATGCTATTTAGCAGTTCGATTTATAGATTTTATTTTGGATAAATAAAATAGATGATTTTATAAAGTTTATATAAATTTTGAATATTTATGTATGATTAAAAAAGAAGTTTTATAAGTGGTTTTTGAATAAATTTTTGTATAAAAATGAATTTTTCTTATAAATTTTACAAAGAATTATAGAAACTGTTCAATTTCACAAAAAATTCTTATTTATTTGTTAAAAATTTGACAAATTTTTTATTGGAAAATACTTGCGAAATAGGAAATCTATGTTAAAATGGTTTATGTGCGATAAAAATAAAAATCGTACATGAACCTATTGAATTTTAGGGAATGTTCCCTTTGTAGTGTGCAAAACTTTGTACATTTACAATATTTTATTTTAGGAGGAAGAGTCAAATGGCAAACAAATGGGTATATTTGTTTAATGAAGGCGATGCTAGTATGCGTAATCTCCTTGGTGGAAAAGGTGCAAACTTAGCAGAAATGACAAAAATTATCGGTGCTGACGTAGTACCACAAGGCTTCACAATTACAACAGAAGCTTGTACACAGTACTATGAAGATGGTCGCAAAATTAACGATGAAATTCAGGAACAAATCAATGAATACATCGTAAAAATGGAAGAAATCACAGGAAAAAAATTCGGTGATTTAGAAAATCCATTACTTGTATCTGTTCGTTCAGGTGCTAGAGCATCTATGCCTGGTATGATGGATACTATCCTTAACCTTGGTCTTAATGAAGATGTTGTAAATACAATGGCTGAAAAATCAGGAAATCCACGTTGGGCATGGGACTGCTACAGACGTTTTATCCAGATGTACTCAGACGTAGTTATGGAAGTTGGTAAGAAATACTTCGAAGAACTTATCGACGAAATGAAAGAAAAGAAAGGTGTTACTCAGGACGTAGACCTTACTGCAGAAGACTTAAAAGAATTGGCTAACCAGTTTAAAGCTGAATACAAAGACAAAATCGGCGAAGATTTCCCTACAGATCCAAAGGTACAGTTAATGGGTGCTATCCAGGCTGTATTCC
>JAFWXB010000026.1 GCA_017523185.1 Lachnospiraceae bacterium
ATGTTTTATCGTTATACAAATCTTTATATGTACTGCCTTCTTTCGCATTTACATAGAAAGTAACTTCTTTTGCATCTCCCCAAACATTTGTACCTACATAAATGGTTGTGCCTTCATAACTTCTTGCAAATACTTCATATCCTTGCTCTGTTTTCTTTCCATCTGCATCATAAGTAATTGGTTCTACAATAACAGTTCTATCGCCTTTTGCAAATACTTCAGAATAATCACGACGAATATTAAGCATTGTCTTATAGTGATTGTACATACTACTTGTATCACTTGCTTGTGTTGCCTGTTCTGTCCAATTAAAATCATAACGATTATCTTGCTTTGGATAATTATTAGCTCCTGTTAAGCCAATTTCTTCGCCATAATAGATAACAGGCTGACCTTTTGCTGTAATCTGATAAGTAGCAGCTACTTTCATTAAGTTCTTTGCCCATTCAGCATCTTCCCCATGTTTGTTAATTAAATCATATAAAAATCCGTTTTCATCATGACTGCTTAAGAAAGAACCTAAGGTTGCTGTATTTGTTAAAAGTCCATTTCTCTGCAATAATGCATCTTCAATTGCTGAAAGATTTTCAGATGCTAAATTTGTTAAAATATCATTAAAATGGAAATCTAAAACAGAATCCATTTTTCCGGAATCTAACTGGTCGTAATCATTCAAATAACCTGCATCATAGTATTCCCCAATCAATTTGAAATCCTGATTGATTTTTGTAAGTTCATTTTTAAATTCAGACCATGTAGTATTATCAACGTGTTTTACAGTATCTACACGATAATAATCAATTGCATATTCTGTCATCCATGTGGTCTGCCATTCAATAATTTTTGCTCTTACTTCAGGGTCTTCTGTTACAAAATCAGGAAGTCCGGAAAGTCCGTCTAACTGCATATCACCTACTACAGTATTGCTTTCATCACGAAGCATATCTTTGTAGATAGTTACTGGTTTTCCATTCATATCTGTAGTTTCTTTTACTGCAATAATAGAATTAAATGTTTTTTCTGTTCCATATCCTGCATGATTTAAAACAACGTCAACCATAACTTTCATGCCTTTTGCATGAGCTGCTTCAATTAACGCTTTAAATTCTGTTTCTGTACCAAGATGTGGATTCAATTTTGTAAAATCACTTGTCCAATACCCATGGTAACCGGTAGAATCAATTTTACCTACATTATCATCTTGGTATGTAGTATCGGAATTTTCTACAATTGGAGTAAGCCAAATGGTATTTACACCCAAATCATATAAATAGTTGATTTTTTCAGTTAAACCTGCAAAATCGCCACCATGATAGCTTAATGTACCATTTTTGTTTACACCATCATTATTGGTTGTATTTCCGTCAAAGAAACGGTCTGTTACTGCAAAATAAATAACAGCTTCGTCCCAATCAAAATCACCTAATTTTGTATCCGTATTTTCTGTTTTTGTTCTTTCTGCTACTGTTACGGTTGTAGTTGCTGTATAAGTCATATCACAATCATCTACAAGTGTAACTGTAATTGTTTTAGAACCTGCTTCTGTACCCTCTAAACAGCCAAAAGTAAATTCCATAAGTTCTGTATCTATGGCAACTTTACTTCCAAGTCCAAGTGCACTTAAATCTGCATATACTTCAATTGGATTAAAGCCCTCTAAATCATCACCTGCATTTTTTGGTGTCCATGACACAGTAAGTACATTGTTGTCATCATATGTCATGCTTTCATACTTCACGCCTGCATTTAAAGTTAAAGCATATTGTCTGTTTCTGCGAAGACTATATTCTTTTCCTTCTAAAGTGCCTTTTTTTGCATTATATGCATCTAATACTTCTGTTCCATCAATTACATAGTAATAATAGTAATCCGTATTATCTGTTAAAGCTACTTCATACACATAACGGTCAGCTTTTTCATCATATGTTAAATTATATGTATTTGTTGCTTTTGTTTCAGTTCCATCTTCTAATTCTGTAACTGTTGCTACAACTACTTTTACTTTTCCATCTAAAGAAGATAAATTATTATTTGCAAATAAGCTATCATCTCTATAATAGAAAGAAACTTTACTATTTTTTCTATCAATAACACTTCCTGTATTATATGGTAATGTTTCTTTTACTTTTCCATTGGAAAATCTTACTTTTACAACATCTTGTCCTGCCGGAATTGTAACGAAATTGTCACCACCATCTTTAATACAACTATCCCAATCTTTGCCATTTCTTACAATAAAACCAATCGTTTTATCTTTGTCGGAAGCAAGTACAGGAATTTTTGCAATATATTTGCCATTTACTTCTGTAAAATCATAGGTTAATTCCCCATAACCTGTATTCCATGTATATACATTAAAGCCTGCATAATTTGCATCTTCTCTTGTATATTCCACCACTACATAATCTGATTCTACTTTTGGAACATCTTCTAACTTGGTGTAGAGATTATATGCTCCATCAATATCTGTAATATAAATGGTATTATTTTCTGCAAAATCGGTATTTTTATAAATTAAATCTGTGGTTTTCCAAGTCCATTCACCATCTGTTTTTTCTTTATAAATAAAACCAACTTCTGTACCATAATTTAAAGTAATCTCTGCTTTTAACCATGTTTTTCCATCAGATAATGTTTCTGTACCGGAAAATCCATATACAGAACCCTGTCCACCTGCTGCTTTATCCCATATCCATAAATCAGCTTTTTCGGTATCTACTCTATCAGCTCTGCTGCTATATGCATAAACTGTATATTTATACGTTGGTTCTTTTAAATTGATAGTAACTGTTGCAGTATCTGTGATATCTTCTTTATTTGTTGCAATTACATCTATTGTAGTACCTGTGTAAGTTTTAGCTACAGTAATTGTTTGTACATTTGTATTATCTGCATCTGTAATTGTAACATCATTTGCATAAGAAGCATCTGTTGGAATCGACCATGTTACTTCTTTTGTGGTTTCTGTTCCATCTGCATTTAAGTATGTGCTTTTAGATGGAAGATTTGTTTGACTACCTTTTGTAATAGTATCAGCTAAAGTTGCTTTGGTAAGACCTGAAATAATAAAATAGCTATTTTTATCATTATCGCTTGTAATCTTATCATTCTTTGGGTCTGTTATCCATTTGTCTTCACCATTTATAGTTGTTATAAATTTGTATGGATACTTTCCTCCACCTAATGTCATTGTATAGGAAAATACATTATCCCCATCTTCATCTGACATTTCATAGATATCCCAATCTTTTGCATCTGTAAAATCACCTACTACTTGCACTTTTGAAGCATTATTCTCATTATAATAGTTGAATGTAACTTCTTTGCCATTTATAACAGGACTAATTACTTCAGGTACAACAGGTTGTTCTGGTTCTTGCGAATCGTCCGGTTCAACGGAAACTTCTGTAATAGTAAAAGAACTATTACCATCACCATCAAGAACAGCACTATTTAATGGGTCAGCAATCCAATCATTACCTACAATAAATTTATATTTATACTCTCCTGCTGCTAACGTTGTAGTATAGGAAAATACGCCATTTGAGTCTTTGCTCATTTTGATTTTTCCATTACCCCAATCTGTCATGCTACCTGCAAGATAGACTGTATCTACATCTGGATTACGATAGTTAAATGTTACAGTTGTTCCATTAATAATCGGACTTTTTAAATTCCAATCAGATGGTGCATCTGTTGTAATAATACATGTACATTTCCATGTATTATCATTGTCATTATCATCCCACTTATCTGGAAGTACCCAACATTCATACTTACCATTTTCAGCTTTGCTCAAATCACTATATGAAATTGAACAATCATATGTTTGTGAACCACCATTTCTATTGAAAATAAATTCAAAATCTGATTGTGCATTATGTACCATATTTAATGTATAATAATGGGTATTATAAGAATCTTGTTCAAATGTTGCTATATC
>JAFWXB010000222.1 GCA_017523185.1 Lachnospiraceae bacterium
GTTATCAGCATCTACAGCAAGCAATCCGAAAAGAAAAGGTAACAAAACTGTATATTTCTATCCGTGAAGGAATGCTTTTAGATGATGTATTACAGCTCGTAGGATAATTTTGTGCAATTTTCAGTATTTGCTCAATTATAGGTATAAAAATATAATTATTAAATACTATGAAACTAACAATAAAAACAGCAACAAATCAATGAGAAAAATTTTTAATATAAGTCCAAATTTAAACCAAGTCAGCATTATTATTGTTGATATAATTGAAAAACTTGAAATTATAAAGGAAATGTTTGACAAAGGGTAATATTTTATCATCAATTGTACTCGTCAAGATGGTAAAATTACAACATTAAGAGCATTAGAGAAGTTTTAATGAAGATTGAAGTATAATTTAATTTTCGGGATTGTATGATAATAAAAATCATATAATCCCGTTTTTATATTTTATACTAAAATCTTAAATACACATTTTTTAATTGCTTTATCTTCACTTGCTGCACAAGCCGGTTTATGTGGTTCATTTAACATACAGATATAGAAATCTTCCGATGACATATAAGAAGTTACTTTATTTTCACATTCTACAATACCAAAGTCACGATTTTCGTCAAAGCTGGTTTCTTTTGCGTGTCCCATATCACCTGTTTCAATAATTTCGCATCCGGAAATGTCTACATGAATATCTAAGTATTTTTTATGAATTTCGAATGGAGTGGTTACAATATCTTTTCCTTCTAATTCCATAACGCTTACATAAACGTCTTTGCCTGCAATATCATGTTTTCCAAGTGGAAGTGTAGTTAAGTCGTTATTTACGATATAATCAATTGCAATATCTAAGTTTGGATAAATACCTTTGTATAATGTAATATTTGATAATTTATCAAAAATCATAGTAAAATCCCCCAGTAGTTAAAAATAAACCCCCTCCCATTATTGGGAGGGGGTTATGTGTCGAGTAAAATTATCTTATTTCAGCAATACGAGAATAATTATCTCTGTACACGAGCACCTGCGCCACCCATAATAGCTTCAACTTCTTTTTTGCTAGCCATTGTTGTGTCACCTGGTGTTGTCATAGCAAGTGCACCATGAGCTGCACCGTAGTTTACAGCTGTTTCAGCATCACCTGTTGTCATAAGACCGTAAATTAAACCGGAAGCGAAAGAGTCACCACCACCTACACGGTCCATGATTTCAAGACCTTTGTAGTCTTTAGCTTTGTAGATTTCTCCACCTGCCCAGCAAAGTGCGCTCCAATCGTTAACAGTAGCAGTTTTAACTTCACGAAGTGTTGTAGCAACAGCTTTGAAGTTAGGATATGTCTGAACTGCTGTGTTAATCATTTTCTTGTATCCTTCAATATTAAGTTCTTTTAAGTTTTCGTCATTTCCTTCAATTTCGAATCCGAGGCAAGCTGTAAAGTCTTCTTCGTTACCAATCATAACGTCAACGTATTTAGCGATTTCTTTGTTTACTTCCTGAGCTTTTGCATGTCCACCAATAGCACTCCACATAGAAGGTCTGTAGTTTAAGTCGTAAGATACGATTGTGCCATATTTTTTAGCTGTTTTAATAGCTGCAAGAACTGTTTCACAAGCCTGTTCAGATAAAGCTGCATAAATACCACCTGTATGTAACCATCTTACACCAAGTGTTCCAAAGATGTATTCAAAGTCAAAATCTTCTGGAGTAGCTTTAGAAATAGCTGTGTTTGCACGGTCAGAACATCCAACAGCACCACGGATACCAAATCCTCTTTCTGTAAAGTTGATACCGTTTCTGCAAATACGTCCAATACCATCTGTTTTCATCCATTTAATAAGAGATGTGTCAACCCCACCTTGCATAATGAAGTCTTCCATTAACATACCAACTTCATTGTCAGCGAATGCTGTGATAACTGCTGTTTTAAGTCCGAAACATCTGCGAAGTCCACGAACAACGTTATATTCTCCGCCACCTTCCCATGCACGGAAGCTTCTTGCTGTACGGATACGTCCTTCACCTGGGTCAAGACGAAGCATTACTTCTCCGAGGGATACTGCATCAAATGCACATTCATTTGCTGGTCTTAAATTCAATTCCATTTTTATCTTCTCCTTTTCTTTTTAAAAGTGATTTTGCACTACGCGAATTCTCCTAATTCAATTTTAATATTTAGAGTGAATTTGTCAACACAACTTATGCTTATTTTTTAGTACAATCTGTCATTTCTTTGAATTTTCAGCAAATTGCATAAAAAATATGGAAAAAATTGTGAAATAATTGGACTTGATTTTTTAACAAAATGCAAAGAGTAGCATATAAAATTGGATATGCTACTCCTTA
>JAFWXB010000027.1 GCA_017523185.1 Lachnospiraceae bacterium
ATAGCTTCTGCTTCTTTTGCTTGCTGTTTTGTAAGCTGTGGTGTATCTTTTAAAACGTATTCCATAGCTAAATTATCATATTTTACTTTTCCAAGTGCATGATAAGGAAGTACCTCTAATTTTTCTACATTGGAAAGTGTTTTTAAAAATTCTCCAAGTTTTGTAAGTTGTTTTTTCTCAAATGTAATATTTGGTACAACTACATGACGAATCCATACTGGTTTTTGAATTTCATCTAAATATCTTGCAAATGCTAAAATAGGTTGATTGGAATGTGATGTTAATACTTTATGAGGTTCATCTTCTATATGTTTGATATCTAACATCACAAGGTCTGTTACTTGCATTAACTTTTCTATTTTTTGAAATATTTCACTATTTCTATCTTCTGTAAAAAAAACACCTGATGTATCCAAACAAGTATGAATTTCTTTCTTTTTTGCTTTTGTAAACAGTTCCAGTAAAAAATCAATCTGCATCATTGGTTCACCACCAGTTGCAGTAATACCACCCTTTCTATAAAAAGAACGATTTCTTTCAAAGCGTTTGATAATTTCGTTTGCACTTATTTCTTCTCCATCTTTCGGATTCCAAGTATCCGGATTGTGACAATATTGACAACGCATTGGACATCCTTGGAAAAACACAACAAATCGCACTCCCGGTCCATCAACTGTTCCAAATGTTTCAAGCGAATGAATATATCCCATAAACTATAATTCCTTTTCTTTTTTCAGTTATTATAACCAATTTTGCAAAATGTCACAATGTCCATTTTTTGTTATTTAACTTTAACTACAAATAAGAAGCATAAACAAAAGAGACCGAAAACCTTCATTTTAAAAAGGTCTTCGGTCAAAATATTTGTTATTCAAATTACTTATTTTTAGCTTAGAATATAATATTCCCTATTAGTATCCAATTTATATTACATAATTTCATGGAATGTTCTTGCAATAACTTCATCTTGTTGTTCTTTTGTTAATTTAATGAAGTTTACAGCATATCCGGATACTCGAATAGTAAGCTGTGGATATAATTCAGGATGTTTTTGTGCATCAAGTAATGTTTCTTTGCTTAATACGTTGACATTTAAGTGATGTCCACCCTTTTCTACATAACCATCTAACATTGCAATTAAGTTGTCTTTTGCATCTTCATTTGTTTTTCCAAGTGCTTCTGGTACAATTGTAAAGGTATTTGAAATACCATCTTGCGAATCCATAAATGGAATCTTTGCTACTGATGCAAGAGAAGCGACTGCCCCATGTGTATCTCTACCATGCATTGGATTTCCACCCGGTGCAAATGCTACACCTTTCTTTCTTCCATCTGGTGTTGCACCTGTATTTTTTCCATAAGATACATTTGATGTAATGGTTAAAATAGAGGTTGTCTGAATACCACCACGGTAAGTGTGATTTCCTTTGATATATCCAATAAATAAATGAAGCACTTCTTTTGCAATTTCATCTACTCTATCATCATCATTACCAAATTTAGGGAAATCACCTTCGATTTCAAAATCAATTGCTACACCTTTTTCATCACGAATTGGTTTTACTTTTGCATATTTAATTGCAGATAAAGAGTCTGCTACTACAGAAAATCCTGCAATACCTGTTGCAAACCAACGTGTTACTTTCTTATCATGAAGTGCCATTTCTAATTTTTCATAAGAATATTTGTCATGCATATAGTGAATGATGTTAAGTGCATTTACATAAACACTTGCAAGCCATTTCATCATTGCTTTATACGCATCCATAACTTCCTCATAATCCAAATATTCAGAAGTAATCGGACGATATTTTGGACCTACCTGTTTGCCTGAAATTTCATCAATACCACCATTAATTGCATATAATAAACATTTTGCAAGGTTTGCTCTTGCACCAAAAAATTGCATTTCTTTCCCAATTCTCATGGAAGATACACAACAAGCAATACCATAATCATCTCCATGAATGACACGCATAATATCGTCGTTTTCATACTGTACTGCTGAATGTTTAATCGAAATATCAGCACAGAATTTTTTGAAATTTTCCGGTAATTTTACAGACCAAAGAACTGTTAAGTTTGGTTCTGGTGCTGCACCAATATTATTTAATGTATTCAAATAACGATAAGACATTTTTGTTACCATATGTCTTCCATCTACACCAATACCTGCAATAGATTCTGTTACCCATGTTGGGTCACCCGCGAAAATAGTATTGTATTCCGGTGTTCTTGCAAATTTAATTAAACGAAGTTTCATAACAAACTGGTCGATAATTTCCTGAATCTGTTCTTCTGTAAATGTGCCTTCTGCAAGGTCACGTTCTGCATAAATATCAAGGAATGTAGAAGTACGTCCTAATGACATTGCTGCACCATTTTGTTCTTTTACTGCTGCAAGATAACCAAAATATACAGCCTGTGTTGCTTCTAATACATTTGTAGCAGGTTTACTAATATCACAGCCATAAATTTCTGCTAACTTCTTTAACATTTCCAATGCACGAATCTGTTCAGATAATTCTTCTCTTTCACGAATTACATCAGAATACATAATAATACGTGTTGTATTTAACTGTTCTTTTTTATCTTCAATCAAACGGTCTACACCATAAAGTGCCGGTCTTCTGTAATCTCCAATAATACGTCCACGTCCATAAGCGTCCGGAAGCCCTGTAATAATGTGAGCAGAACGACACGCTCTCATTTCCGGTGTATATGCATCAAATACACCTGCATTATGTGTTTTTCTATGTGTTGTAAAATATTCTACTACTTCAGGGTCTACTTTATATCCATTATCTTCACAAGCTTTCATTGCCATACGAATACCGCCATAAGGCTGAAGGGCACGTTTAAAAGGCTTATCTGTCTGAAAACCTACGATACGTTCTTTATCTTTATTCAAATATCCAGGACCATGAGAAAGAATTGTAGAAATAATCTTGGTATCCATATCTAAAACACCACCAGCTTCTCGTTCCTGTTTAGAAAGGTCTAATACTTGCTCCCAAAGGTCTTTTGTATCTTGTGTAGGGCCTGCCAAAAAGCTCTCATCTCCATCATATGGATGATAGTTCTTTTGAATAAAATCTCTTACGTTAATTTCTCTTTCCCAAGAACCACCTTGGAAATCTCTCCATGCATTTTGCATTTTTCTTCCTCCTCTTAAAAATATAGTCATATGCTTTAAAAATAAACAAATAAAATATATATGATACCGTTTCCACATAAGACTGTTTCATCTTTAAGTTCAAGCCTCTTGCCAATATAAAAACTCTAGTATATAGCAAAAAGATACAAAAGAATTTATCATGCAAAGCATAATATTTCTCTCATTCAATTCTACGGAGTCGAACTTGAACTTTGAATCTTCTTCCTTTTGGAGTATCATTTTTCTTAGTTATTTGTCGTGTTTTAGAAAACTTATTGCTCTCTAATTCATACTATACTCTAATTTTACTTTTCTGCCAATGATTTTGTATAATGTATACAATTTTGTGCAGTTTTATCATTATAGTTTTATTGTAACCAATATGAGTTACTTTTATATAAAAATCTAAATATATATTCCATTATTGTTTATAAAAAACAAATGTTTTTTATTTATTTTTCAAGCTCATATTATAATTACAATATAAAAAATACTTGTTTCACAAAACAGAAAAAACAGATATTTATTATCTGTTTTTTCTTACTATTTCTAAACCAATACTTTCATACATGAATATACGAAAAATGCATAAAAAATGCAAGCAATTTTTGTATACTTTTTTATTTTATAATTTGAAACGATATCCCACACCCCAAATTGTTTCAATATATTGTGGTTTTGCTGTATTCATTTCTACTTTTTCACGAATTTTCTTAATATGCACCGTAACAGTTGCAATATCACCAATTGATTCCATATCCCAAATTTCTCGGAATAATTCTTCTTTGGTATATACATGGTTTGGATTTTCAGCAAGGAATGTCAACAAATCAAATTCCTTTGTCGTAAATTGTTTTTCTTCTCCATTTATCCAAACACGTCTTGCTGTTTTATCAATTTTAATACCACGAATTTCAATAATATCATTTTCCACAATATTACTTCCAATCAAACGATTATATCTTGCAAGATGAGCCTTTACACGAGCTACAAGTTCACTTGGAGAAAATGGTTTTGTAACATAATCATCTGCCCCAAGTCCAAGACCTCTGATTTTATCAATATCATCTTTTTTTGCCGATACCATTAAAATTGGTGTATTTTTATGCTCACGAATCTGTTTACAAATTTCAAAACCATCAATCCCAGGAAGCATCAAATCTAAGATAAATAAATCAAATTCTTCTGCCAATGCTCTTGCAAGCCCTGTCATTCCGTCATTTTCTACTTCTACCTCAAAACCACTTAACTCTAAATAATCTTTTTCCAAATCTGCAATTGCAATTTCATCTTCTACAATTAATATCTTACTCATTGATAACCTCCTGATATTTTCGAATTACAAAATACATAATTGTTCCTGTATCTTCTTTACTTGTTGCCCAAATCTTGCCACCATGGTCTTCCACAATCTTCTTTACAATGGATAAACCAATTCCACTTCCTCCCGTTGCAGAATTTCTTGACGCATCTGCACGGAAAAAACGGTCAAATACATATGGTAAATCTTTTGAAGCAATACCACTTCCATTATCTTCTATTTCAACCTGTATAAAATCACCTACATCTTTAATACGAACATTGATAAATCCATTGCGTTTATTCATATATTTTGCCGAATTTCCAATAATATTGTTAATCACACGACGAAGCTGTTCCGGGTCTGCGATAATTACAATATTATCATCTGTATAATTGTAATATGCAAGTCCAATGCTCCTTGTTTCCAAATCCATTCCAATTTCATCAATACAATCTGCAAAATACTCTGCAACATTGATTTTCGCAAAATTATAAGGAATACGATTTGTATCAATTTTTGAATATAATGTCAATTCATTGATTAAAGTATCCATTTCGTTTGCTTTGCTATAAATAGTTCGCACATACTTATCAATTTTTTCAGGTGTATTCGCAACTCCATCTAAAATTCCTTCTGCATAACCTTTTACGGCTGTAATTGGTGTTTTTAAATCATGTGCAATATTACTGATAAGTGCTTTATTTTCCGATTCATTTTTAATTTTTTCTTCTGCATTATCTTTTAAACGATGACGCATTTCTTCAAAACTTGTACAAAGTTCTCCAATTTCATCTCCTCTTGTATGTTCTAAATCCATTTTAAAATCCAAATTGCCTTCTTTAATATTTTCTGCTGCAATCTGCAATTTTCGAATTGGAGTAATCATACTTTGATATAACCAAATTAAAAGCATACACGCTGTTAAAAGTAAAATCAGAATTATCATAATAATAACATCTACAATTAATGTCTTTACTTCAGGTACTAATGCTTTTGTAGAAGTAATAGTAAATGCTCCACCTTCTATTTTATCTGGAAATTGAAATTCTACATGCTTGATAATTACTTCATCTTCACTATCTATGTATGTTCCATAAGTGCTTTCCTGACCTTCTAACGTAGAATCCGGCAAAGTACGAATAATACTATAATTATCTGTTCCCCCATTATATACGATATATTTTCCTTTTCTTACAATTAAATACGAATATTTTGTCTTTAATTCTTTATCAACTGCACTTAAATAAGAAACATCTTCCATTTTTTCAGGTGTATTTTGTGCTACTGTAATAATTTCTTTAAAATCTTCTCTCGTATATCGATTTAATAATTGTACCATATTTGCAATGCTATACGCATCTACATCTTTCAAGCCATAATTTTCTTCTATCACCTTAATTTGTACATTCAAAAAGCTCCACGAAATAATACACGCAAGCACAATTGGTACAAAAAGAATGATGCAAAAAGAAATCATGAGTTTTGATTTTAGCTTCATGTTGTTACTCCTAGCTACTTAAACGAAAACAGCTAAAAGATAATCTGTTATCCAAACAATATTCTATCGTAAATATGTATAATAAAAATGATATCCTATCCTTTATTCTGCTTTCATTTCTATAAAATTTTCTTTCTTATATTCCTTTTTATTATATCATGTTTTATATGAAAACAAATAATAATTATTTTATAATATTCTGAATTTTTTATAAAATAGTCAAATAAATCAAAAGAACGACTGCTTCTTTGTAAAGCAATCGTTCTTATACTAGCAATAAAACAAAAAGTATAGATTATTTGCCTAACACGTTCCTTATTATTTTTATATAATACAAAAATGATACTATAAAAATAAATCATAAAAACGATTTTCCAATAATCTATACTTTCTTACTTCATTTATATCGTATTCAAACGAATATTTATACTTGAACCGTTACTACTTACTTATAATAGAATACTACTCTTAATTTAAAACCTTTATTAAAATTCCAATCTCTGCTGTTGCAACTTCATTTTTATTGCTATCCAACAAATGATACGTCACAATCGCTGAATAATTTCCTGCTTCCAAATCATGTTCTAACCTAATGGTTTCCAAACGCTCTCCAACATGAATTATTTCTGAAGTATAAATACATTCTCCATTGTCTAATTTTACATCAAAATACATATCATTTTGATTTTCTGTGGAGTTTTCCACATATGCATCTGAAGAAATTGCCAAACCATCCGTAAATGTCCATTCCACATTCATAACTGCATTATATGGAATGGTTTCTTCTTGTTGGTAGCCAATCGCACTCGTTTCAAATTTTGCACGCCCATTTGTAGGTTCACTATCATTCCAATGTGAACTGTAATGCCCCACTAAACTAATAAAAATAATTCCTCCAAAAATAACAAGATAATATTTAATATTTCTTTTCTTTTCTAAATTATCACTATCTTCTTTTTCATCTATCTCTTTTTCTTC
The DNA here is from genome assembly GCA_017523185.1 of Lachnospiraceae bacterium. The sequence goes on from JAFWXB010000027.1 coordinate 6,937, forward strand.
ATATTCTTTGTTTTGCAATAACTCCATTTGTTTAATTGCATGATTACAAGCATATCCTACACCCAACAACGTCCAAAAAATAACCGATACTCCGATTGTAGAATCATTAATTAATCCTGCAATCATATAACAAACAGAAGCAATAAAAATACCAGCTCCACATCTCTCTGTAAATGTCAATAAATTACGTTTTAAATAAATTTTAGCAGATTGTACAAAATATATTCCATAAAAAACAAGATACGCCAATAAAGACAATACACCTGTTTGAATCCCAATCTGCAAATATGTATTATGTGGTTTTGTAATTGTCTGAGAACCAAATCCATTTTGTGCAGATGCCACATAATCATATTGTGGAAACATAAATGAATATGTATCCGGTCCACTTCCTAAAAAAATCGTTTCTTTTAAAATAGGAATTGATTTTCCCCAAATAAAATCACGTCCTGAAAAACCACCCATCAAATGAAAAATTGGAATATCAAATAATTCAGAATCATATAATTTTGTATATCTTCCATATAAATTCAAATAATAATATGTTTCATCTGTTGGCGAATAACAAATATTAAAATTGCAATTTTCCGAGCTAATCACATAACCCACTTGTTGATTTCCTACATTCAATTTTTGAAACGCTAACTCATCAAAAAAAACATCTTCAAAATAATACTTTCCATCTTCTTCTGATACTACCACAGACAAAATAATATTATTTTCATCTTTTACTTCTAAATCATAGCCATTCTCTGTTTTTATATAATTTACTTTTATTACTGTATCTTTATATACAATTGAAAAATACTCATCATATAAAGTAATATCTTTTAATGCATATTCTTTGTCAGGTGTATAACCAGCTTCAAAACGACTAATTACTTTCATAAACACAGAGTTTTCGCCTTGATAAACATTCAATGCTACAAATGCAATAACTACCCCTGCTACAATCACAATCATTTTTTTTCCAAGTCTTCGTCCAAAATAAAATACCATAAAAATAACACATGGAATTAAAGTAATAACTGCTGTTTTTGAACCTGAACCCACAAAACAACTAAATGCAAGCCCTAATAAGATTAAATATAATATTACATATTTTTTCTGTTTGATTGTAAATAACAACATCAATAAAATTGGAATTACAATACAACAATATACTCCCACATAATTCGGATTATATAATGTAATGCTTACACGTCCTTCTTCAAAGGTACGTTGAATCGTATCTCTATATTGTGCATATTCTCCTGTAAAAAGAATATTTTTTCCAAATTCAGTTAAAAACGGGTCTTTTCCAATAAATTGAAAAAATCCAATCAAACATAAGAAAAAAATACCAATGAAAAATGTAAAAAATACGATTTTTAGTTGTTGTTCTGTCTTTATAACTGCATAAGCATAATAACAAATCATTCCATACCCAAATAGTACAAACGTAGACTCCATCATATCTGGAAATCCATGCCATGTATGATAAGAACTTACGGATACAAAAGAAGACAATAATACTAATGTTAAGTAAATTGCTAATGGAAGAAATGCTTTTTCTTTTGGTAATTGTTTTTTGAAAAATAACCAAATAAATCCAATCACTAACATTCCATCTAATAACAACATAGCATCATGTTTGTAATACATAAATACATCAAAAAACTGCGTTGTATTTGTATACCATGAATATGATGAAAGTTGTGGGTCAAAACCAATAAATTTTACAATAAGTGGAATTATTGCAAGTGCAAATAAAATAGGAATCAAAAAAATAAGAGAACTTTTTTGTTTCTTTGATTTCATATGTATTGTACCTCCAAGATATTATTTTTTATAAAGGAAATGATTAAGGAAAATCCTTAATCATTTCGAAGTAGATTATTAAATTTTTAATCTATAACTGCATACAAAACAGTTTCATTATGATCCCAAGCATAATGTCTAATATATAATTTATATTCAGGAACTAATTCATGTATATATAAAGGAATCTCTATAATATCTTCTATTTTATGATAAATGCAAATTGCTAATTTAGGTTTCCACTTTTGTATTGTTTCTTTTGCACCTTTTAATGCGTTTAATTCTGCACCCTCAATATCCATTTTAATAAAAGTAACATTTTCCCCTTGCATTATACTATCTAAATCTATTACTTTAATACTATCATTTCCATTTTCACTAATACAAGAACCTAATGAACCTTTCAATTGAAATAAAAGAACTGTTTCAGAATTCCACATACCATAATTATAAATATCCATATTTTCAATATTACATTCTGTTTTTATTGATTGACATTTTTTATAATTATAACTATCTGGCTCAAATGCAATAATTTTTTTATATGTTTGACATTTATTTCTAAATATTAAACTTGTACTACAATCAAAACAACCACCATCTACAAAAACTTCATTTTCTTTTAATCTTATCACATCATCAAAATATTGATTACATATATATGCTAATTGACATTCTAAAATTTCTTTATTTCGACTTGATGACAATATATTTTCAATAGAAATATGCATTTCCAACAATTCATTTACAATTTCTTCCGAACAATACCTTGGAGAAACAAGAAGAACACATTCTTTATAGTCTAAATAATAGGTATTCTTATCTATGACAGGATATCCTAAAAAAGTTGATACGTTTTTTGCTTTTCTATCACAAAATGATAAAATCTTAATATGTGGTAAAAAATATTCAATAAATTTACTTAATAACTTTCCATAATCTCCAATTCCATAAATAATCACATCTCGATTATCTATCAAATTTTCTAATTTTTTAGCAATTTCTTTAATGTATACACTATTTCTTAAATGCTCTAGTTCATATTGAAACATATTATCAATATAAATATCATCTCTTGTAAGATTATACAAAATTCTATTTAAAAAAATATCTTTAGATTGTTCATCTTCAAGTAACTCATATACTTTTTTTAAATCTTTCATCATACAAGTCATTCTCCTCAAATTACAATAATTTACTTTTAGTTATCTAAAAAATTTTCATCAAATTTTTCACAAAATTCTTTTGGACAGAAAAAGTCCTCTATATTTTCTTCTATTTTTTCAATTGGCCAATCCCACCATTTAATTCTTAAAAATGCTTCTATTAAATGTGGTTCAAATCGATATTTAATTACTTTTGCCGGAACACCACCAACAATTGCATAAGGTTCTACATCATGTGTAACTACTGTACCTGCTGCACAAACTGCACCATCACCAATTATTACACCTGGTAAAATAACTACATTTGCTCCAATCCAAACATCATTGCCAATTACTACTGGAGGATTGTTGCGAATATTACTGTATTCCCATGAGTGATTATTAGAATATTTTCCATATTTATTTACTAACTGTTTTCTTTTTTCTGAAATATATCTTGAAAAAAATGCTCTCATGTCCAAAAAAGAATGTGTTGTAACTGCATCTAATGAATGATTAATTACCACTTTAGCAGATTCATTTATAGAACAAAATCTTCCTATTTTTTCTATAATTGGAAAATCTTTCAAAAGTGTATCATATCCATATGTATATCTTCCAATCAAACAATTTTTATATATAATATCCTGTTTATTGTATCTTTCATTATCTATTAAATACAAATAATCTTTTTCTTTATATGCTTTACTTTCTAAATATTGTTCTATTAAATTAAAAATATTTGATGTTGCTATAATTACATAATATTGAGAAGGATTTAAAAATTGAGGATATTCTATTTCTTCTTGCCAATTTTTTGCTTGTAAATAAATAAAAATAGAACTCTTCAATTCTAAAATTTCTAATACTTCATATACAATATTGAAATATTCTTTTTGCCCCCAAATAACAATTTTTTTATTTTGTATTTTATCTCTATTTTCCTTTATTTTTCTTATACAAATTTCCCTAAAATTGTCTTCAAAACTCCTATGTACTAACCAACTCATATAAATACTCCCTATACATATTTTTTCTAATCTTTATTTCGAAAACACTCATAACAAATATTTTTTATATCTTTTATAGAATCCTGAAATACTTCATTATTTTGAAAATAAACTCCATCTACTTTAAAATACTCTGTCATATCTTGTATCTCATTATTAATTAGTAATTTTCTTTCTGGCTGAATATATTGTTGGCAATTATATTGACAAACAGGTGTTGGTATACAAATATATATTTCTTTCACATCACAAAATTTTAACATATCACATATTACTTTTAATGTTGTTCCTGTAAATATTGCTTCATCTACTATTGCAATTGTCTTTTCTTTTATTAATTCTGCAATAGCATATATTTTTTCTCGAATTATTTTTTCTCTTAATAACACATCTGCAATCTGAAAACTTCTCATATTAGAATCTGTTTTTACTAAAGCTTGCAAATAAGGTATTTTTAATTCTTCTGCTAAACCCATTGCATAAAATAGCCCTGATGTAGGTACTGGAACAATATAATCTAGTTTATTTACTACATCTTTTGGAATACATTTACCCAATTTTTTCCCTAAAATATATCTATATTTTCCAATATTTTTTCCATATACAGTTTCATTTGGAAATCCTTTATAAATTAATTTAAAAGCACAATGCAATTGTTTTTTTAACATCTGTGTTCCTTTAATAATATCAGAAACCATATAATCCTCTTTTGTAATTTCTAATCGAATATGTTTTGGTCTATTAAATAATGTTCCACTTTTTTCATATATATTTTCTGAACTATATCCAAATACTTCTGCAATTACTTTTGCCCATTGATATTTTGTGACTCCAACATCACTTGTAATATGAATAATTCCTTTTTTAGTTAAAGATTTTTCTATTACATCAGCAACTTCATCTATTAATACAGGATATCTAATTTGTATATTATCTAGTTCTATTTTCTTATTTTTTTCCAATTGACCAATTATATAATTTGGAAATGTTATTTTATCTTGTTCATCATTATAACCATATAAAATTGGAATTCTTACAATTAAACTATTATCATAACTTTTTACAATATCCTCTGCTTTTACTTTTGTTATACCATAAAAATTTTTAGGTATTCTAATATCATCTTTTCGATATTCGCTATATTTTTCTCCATCAAATACATAATCTGTAGATATATGAATTAACTTAATATTCCATTTCTTACATATATTTACAATATTTTTTGTTGCCTCTACATTGACATGTTCTGCTTTTTCTTTATTCTTTTCACACAGGTCTGGTTCTGCAATTCCTGCAGTATGAATAATAATTGTAGGTTTTATAAATGTTATATACGCTTCCACACGTTCTATATCTAATAAATCAATTGCAATAAATTCAGAATTATTTCCGTGACCTTTTATTCCAATTACTTCATAATTACGTTTTAATATATGATATATTTTTTTCCCTAAAAATCCAGACGCTCCAGTAACTAAAATAATATTTGACTTATTCTCATATACTTTTTTTACTGCTAAATAATCTTGATATGTATCTATATCATATACTGGCATTTGTGAAACCAACGGATAAAATAAAAAATTTTTCAAACATTTTGAAATTGGAACTGTATACCAATTTTTTCGATTTTCTATTTTTAATAATTCTTTTTGTAACTTTCCAACATCCTTTTTACAAATTTTCATTATACTTTCATAAGTATTTAACGAAAAAATATGCTTTCCAAGTTCTGAAACATAACCATTTGTATCAATTTTTATTCCTGTTCCACCATATTTAGTTTGATATTTTGAAATTACTAATATATTTGTTTCTATACTTAATAAATTTAAAATAATCTCTTTTTCAAAAACTAAATCTCCATCTAATACTATAATATCTTCTTCTATATTTTGTAATGCGATTCCCAGACTATATGCATTATTTGTTATCATATAAATATCATTTTCTATTATAGTTATATTCTTATGTAATTTAATACTTTCTTTTTTATAGCCTGTTACGACAATAATATTTTCTTCTAAAATTCCACATTCCTTTAATATTCGTACTTGTCTTTCTAGAATTGTTTCATTAGCAATTGTAAGTGTAACTTTAGACTTATCTTTAATATATAAACCTAATTCTCCATTTTCACCAGCAGCTAAAATTATAACTTTCATATTTACTTCTCCAAATGAAACAATTGTAATGTTTCTATATAATCTTCTACAAAATCTATTTCACTCCATAAAGATTCTGTTACACAATTATAAAATTTATATTTTTCACATAATTCTGTTATTGCTCTTGTATACCATGTAACTTCATTTTTTTCATTTAATAATAATTTACGAAATTCAGAAATTCTTTCTTTTTCCATTTTAAAAATACTAATATATATATATCCAGTATTTTTATATTCTTTCCCAACTTTAAGAACACGTTCCAATTCTGTTGTTACAATTCCTGTACTTTCTAATAAATCATTCGATTTTTTACTTAAAAGTACATTTTTTTCCTTATGTATCAATATTTCTTTTATAATATTTACATCAAAACATAAATCTGCATCAAGTACCAAAATATCATCATTAATTATTTCTAATGCTAAACCTAAACTATATGAATTATCTTTTATATTATATTTATCATTAATAATCAAATTTTTCGCATATGGTTCTAACAAATGATATTGATATCCACCTACAATATAAATATCCATATCTGTAAATCCACATTCTTTTAATAATCTTATTTCTCTTTCTAAAATCGTTTCATTTCCTAATTTCAATAAACACTTCGGTTTTCCTTGTGTATATGTTTCTAAACGCTTTCCTTGACCTGCTGCTAAAATGATAACTTTCACTTCATTTTCTCCTTATATATATAATTTTCAAATACAGAAATATCCGAAACAGGATGTATCTTTCTTTTTGATATAGGTGGTAACTGCATATAATCACCAAACTCAAATGTTAAAAAATCATGATAATTTTTTATTCCCTTAAAAAAATACCCTTCAAATTCATATATATTACTTTCTAAATACCATTTTTTCAAATATCCACAGCGTTTATTGGGAAAAGGCATTAAAGCAATCCTTACATATTTTGATTCTTTTTTATTTCTTTTTATTACTAATTGATTATAATGTTTTAAAATAACTTCTCTTGGAATTTTATTTAAAACATCATATATTTTTCTTTTTAATATATTTTTCTCTGCGATTCTTCCTACTTCTGACCATAAAATTTTACGAATACAAAAACAATGAAATTCATTACTTATTCTATGTAAATAATTATTTGGTATATTATCTACTGGAAAAATATCAATAAATACGCCTTGTTCATACGGCATATGTTCTTGATATTCTCTTAAAAATAAAGTATTTTTTCTTCTAATTTTCCCATAACTCCATCTATATCCATCCGTATTCTCTGCATCTTGAAAATAAAATCTCGAATTATCCAATTCTTTTTTACATATATTTCTAAAATAATTGTAATCATTTCGCAACATTGTAATATCTGCATCATCGTCCCATGGAATAAACCCATTATGTCTAATTGCCCCTAATAAAGTACCTCCTATAATATTATAAGGAATATCATATTTTTCACATATTCTATTCACTTCTAAAAGCATCTCTAACTCTATCATTTGTAACATTCGCAATGTATCTTTATCTAATTCTTTCATTTCCATATACCTATAAAAAATAAATCCATATTTCTATTAAATTTTATTTAATATCTCATTTAACCATTTAATTCTTTCTGGAAATTTTTCATTTGTCATTTCATATATTGTCTTATATTTTGTTACCTCTTGTTTTATTACATAATATTTTTTATATTGTTTATACTGTATTGCATAATTCATAAAATTTCCACAATGATACACATATAACCGAATAACATACTGTATACTTTCTTTATCAATATTATGATTTTGATATAACTGTATAATTCTTTTATAAACATCTAATAACGACATATCTTCTAACTGTCTTTTATAATTATGTGTAATAGAACTTTCTCTTTGAAAATAATAATACATAGGCTTATCTATATATAATGTATAATGACTTCTCATCATTATTTGTGCCATAAAAAAAATATCCTCTCCAAACACATAATTATCCTCAAATTTAATTTCTAAATTTTTAAAACTAGAATATAACAGTTTCCTTGAAAACAATCTTAACCAAATATAACTTGTTACTCCTTGATACATA
>JAFWXB010000223.1 GCA_017523185.1 Lachnospiraceae bacterium
AACCGGATATTTCAGTTATTTGTGATAAAAATAAATTAACGGATAGAGGCTGTAATGGTGCACCGGATTTCATTGTTGAAATCGTTTCTCCAAGTAGTCGCAAAATGGATTACTCTACAAAAAATTCCTTATATTTCGAATCCGGTGTCCGTGAATATTGGATTGTAGACCCACAAAAAGAACGTACTACCATATATCGTTATGAAGAAGATGCAGCACCTATGATATTTTCATTTGAACAAACAATTACTGTTGGAATTTACGGAGACTTAAATATTAATATTGCAGAATTATTGAAATAGTCATTACAAGATTCGTGACAAGATTTTGGTTAAAAACTACAAAATTCTGTTTTTTATGACAAAATTTACGACAAGAAAAAAAGCCGAAAACCATTGATTTTTCTAATAAATCCTTGATTTTTCGGCTTTTTCTTATAAAGCTACTAACGGGAGTCGGACCCGTGACCTCTACATTACCAATGTAGCGCTCTACCACCTGAGCTATAGTAGCACTTTATATTGACTTCATCAACTTCTAAATCATACTATATAATATTTAAAATGTCAATATAAAAATTTCTTCTTTTCCCTAAATCTCTACCACATAATGACTATACGCATTAATCACTCTCGTATTTCCTAACTGGTCTTCTCTTGGATATTTTGTTCCATAATTCATATGTACATGACCATGTACAAATAATTTTGGTTCATATTTTTCAATTAACTTTCCGAAAGTTTCAAATCCACGATGTGATAAGTGTTCTTCATCATTCACCCCATATGCAGGTGCATGTGTTACTAAAATATCAAATCCTTTTTTTCGAAATAACTTAAATGCAAGTTTTCGAACTCTACGCTTCATTTCTTTTTCTGTATATTGATTTGTTCCCATTTTATAACGATACGAACCACCTAAACCTAAAATTCGTATTCCTTCAAATTCATAAATATCATCCTCGATACATACACATCCATCCGGTGGATTTATTTCATATTTATCATCATGATTTCCATGCACATATAAAACCGGAATGGTTGTCATAGTGGCAAGAAAACTTAAATATGATGCTTTTAAATCTCCACACGAAACAATTAAGTCTATTCCTATAAAATCTTCCTTACGAAAATAGTCCCAATATGCCTTCGATTCTTCATCTGACAGAAATAGTATTTTCATAACTATTTATTTTCCTCTACTCCCTGTAATTCTACAACAGGTTTTGCTCCTTCTATGACTTCTTCTTTTGTCGGAATATCTCCAATCACATTTTCTACAAGCCAATCCATTTCCATAATATCAGAAGGAGACATTGCCTCATTGTCTTTATTTTTTAAGCTTCCGTCTTGAGCATATATTTCTCCAAAAAATGGTAATACATCTCCCACGCTGATGTCATATTTCATATGTTCTGCAAGTCGTTGTACCCCTTTTGGTACATGTTTTGAACAAATTAAATCAATTACGCCTGCTGACATTCCCCACCAATAATTAATTGCTTTTGTTTCTGCATCGCCTTCTGACTTATAAGTTCCAGCCAAAATACTTTGCATCATTTTTTCATAAAAAATACCCCAGTTCCATAAAGGCATTACTAAATTCGTAGCCTCTCCATTTTCATAACGATATAATCCAAACTCTCTCGTTGGAGAAATTGGTGTAATCATATCTTGATTCGAAACATAGTGAATATCATGTTCTGTTAAAAACTTATCCAAATCATAATCTTTTCGTGTAGACCAATCCAAATAAATTTTGGCTCTTGGATTCACACAAGAAGCCCCCAAAGCAAATGCATTGATATTTGCAATCATGCCATAAATCGGATAATCTGCAATATATGCAATCTTATCATTTTCAGCCATTGCTCCTGCAACCATACCCGATACAAACTTTGCTTCATACATTCTTGCATAATAAGTACGAATGGATTTATGGGGTGCATTTAAAGAGCAATTCAAAACAGTAACGTCCGGATGTTCAATTGCTACTTTTAAAGATGGTTTCATCATTTGTGGAGCTGTTCCAAAAATAATATTTGCACCTTGTTTAATCACTTCATTTAAAACATCTTCTACATTTTCTTCATTTACACTTTGTACGCAAATTGTATTGATTTTTTCCGGAAAACTATCTTCCAAATAGCTTTGTCCTAAATTATGTGCATATGTCCAATCGGATTCTTCTGGTGTTTTTGGATATAAAAATGCTACTGTCAGTTTCTTTTCCGGTATAAAGTAACGCAATAAACTTTTTCTTTCATGAACTTTTTTGGGGTCCATAACAAGACCTATTCTCTGCTTTTCTGTCAGCATAATAAATTCAGTCCATATTTTTATGATATTTTTACGAAAATCTGATTCCGTCATTGTAAGCATTTCTTCATATTCAAATACATTCATAAATGCAACAAGTGCATCTCCAATTGTAATTGGAAGTTTATCTCCACCATGTGCCTTATACGCATTTGAAAAACGAAATACCACTCTTGAAAAATCTTCTCGGGTTTCTTCGTCCCAAGGCTCCGTTTTTCCCATAAATTCCAATAATTGTTGTGCCTTGCCCAAACGTGTAAACTCTATCGTATTAAGTCCTGTAATTTCATTGAACTTCATAAATTCATAATAAATTTTAATATGCTCATCTTCTGAATACTTTGGAATTTTTCGTGTTACAATTGCAGAAATACTAACGGCATTGTAATATTTTAAAACACTTGCTCTTTTATTTCCCTCTACAACATAAAAACGATTCATATATTCATATGCAATAATCGGGTCACGAATCCCTTCATCTACTTGTGCATCTGCTAAATTTGCCCATTTATAAGAAAATTCCGTTCCTGTTTCTAAAATTGGCATAAAATTAGCAGCAAAAGCATACGTTCTTCCTTTTGTACTTGTTCCGATT
>JAFWXB010000224.1 GCA_017523185.1 Lachnospiraceae bacterium
GATTAAATAACGTGAGTTCGATAATCAAAATATTTTATGAAAATTGCATATAAAACCATAGAAATATATTATAAAAGTTATATTTTAATAATTAAATTTATGATTTTAATATATTTTTATCAATTTGTCGAACTCACGTTATGTTATTTGATATATATAGAAATCTGTTGGAAAAACTTTTATTTGAAAGAAATATAGAAAGGAAAAAATGCATTTTGGAAAGTAGGAGAGTAGTAGTAAATAAAATAATTTAAATAGATGATTCAAAAATTTATATTATCATATAATATTATTTAATGATATTAAAATATCATATAAAGATAATGTAATAATTAGAAAATGAATAGTATTTTTCTAAAACAGAGTATTGAAAATAAGAAACAAATGTGTTACAATCAGTACAAGATGTTAAGAATTTAAGCAAATCAAAAAAGTTTTTCATTGTTCATTAAAATATGTAGTGATTAAGTAACTTTTTTGTATCAATCAAGAAATAATATTTTGTGGGAAGAATATTATTGTTTATCGTTATCTTTTTAACATTCATGTTTTCGTAAAATCAATAGAAAGGCAGATGGGCAAATGAGTGATTACATTGTAAAGACAGAAGAAGGGGTAGAAGTACAAATTGAAACGCGACAAGCAGAAGTTCGTGAACAAATCATAGCCGAATATATCAAATGTCGTAAAGAAAAACATTTAACACAAGCAGATGTAGCAAATGTTCTTGGAACAAAGCGTCCGAATATTACCAGATTTGAAAATGGAAGCTATAATCCAACACTTGATTTTCTTGTAAAAGTAGCAGAAGGAATGGGAATGGAGTTAGAGATTCATTTAGTAGAAAAGAAAAATACAAATTTATAATACAAGATATAATCGTTATAAAACATATTTAAAAGTTCAATAAGGATACGAAACCTTAAAAAATAAATACTATAACTTTTATTGACTTATTGGGGGAATATTTTATATAATAAGATAAAGTACTAAATGATTGCAGTACAAGAGGAATGTTATAAAATATAATAAGGAGAATAGTTATGGGAAAGTTTATTAAAAGACAAGCATTGACACCGGAGCAATATTGGCGAACAAATAAGGTTATGAGCATTATCTTATGTGTTTGCTATATTTTATACATAGCTATCGAAATAAGTAATTTTTCTAAAAGTGGTGTAGATAATGGAATATTTATAAGATGTGGGATTTATGTGGCAGTAGGTATTTTTACAATTATTGTATATAAAATAATGTCAAAGAAAAAAATGTGTATGATAATATTTGCTGTTTCATTCCTTATAACATATGCAATTATGGTATTTGGTAATGGCGTAGTAGCTATGGTATTAGTATTTCCGGTACTTATTGGATTTATGATTTATCTAAATTCTGCAGTTGTAATAGCAGGATGTGTTGGAGCATTTATTATTGGAGCTGTTAAATGTGCTATTGTAAAAGCAGAGGGTAACATTGAATTATTTAATAATGGAAATTTAATTACAATTGGATTTGTAGTAGCAATTTATGGTTCTTATAAAGCAATTGAACTTTTAATAAATTTTAGTAAAGAGGATAGGGAAGTAATTGAAAAGGAAGCTGCACATAGAGAAGAAGTAGGAAATGCTGTAGCAGATATTGTACATAAGTTAAATGAAGATGTTATTGTAATTGTAGATGGGATTGCATCTGTAAATGTTGCGATGGATACAGCAGATACTTCTATGGATGATATTTCAGGTAGTTCTGAAAGTACGGCAGAAGCTATCAATAGACAAGCAGATAGAACTTCTCATATTCAAGAACGTTTGGAAAATACAAATACACTTGCATTTGATGCAAAGACAACTACGGAAAATTTAAAAGGAGTTATTGTTGAAGGAAAAATACTTGCAGATGATTTACAAAAACAATCTGATTTAGTAGACCAAAATATTGCAAAAATTTCAGAAACAGTACAACAATTGGTAAGCAATGTACAGAAAGTTTCCGGTATTACAGAATCTATTTTAAATATTTCTTCTCAAACAAATTTATTGGCATTAAATGCATCTATTGAAGCTGCAAGAGCCGGTGAGGCAGGTCGTGGATTTGCTGTTGTTGCAGATGAAATTCGTAAACTTGCAGAAGAAACAAAAGTTTCTACAGAAAAGATTACTGCTATTATTACAGAACTTACAAATGTTACAAATGAAACACAAATAGGAATTGAACAATCGGTACAAAGCATTAACGAACAACGAAAGAAAGTAGAAGAAGTAAATTATAGTTTTACAGAAGTAGAAAAAGGTATGTTTGAGCTTCAAAATGGAGTAGAAACTATGAGTACAGAAGTAGAATCTGTATTGGTAGCAAATGGAGAAATTGTAGATAGTATTTCACTTTTATCTGCTGCATCCGAAGAAGTATCAGCAGGAACACAAACTTGTAAAGAAACAATTCGTGATGCTTTTGAAACTTTAAATAAATTCTCTGAAAACGTAGAAGATGTATTTGAACAGTTGCAGGTATTAAGAGAAACTGCTGATACATAGAAATAAATAGAATATTATATAAAAACTTTTTGGGATATTCTAAAGGTTCGACAGATACCGATAGAATATCCTATTTTTATGAAAGAATTATGATAAAACTCGTATTATATTAGTATTAAAAATAGGCTTTTATAACTTTTTTTTCTATTTTTCATAAGTTTTCGTTAATTGACTAATGATAAAAGAACGATTATAATCTAACAATCAATTAGGATAATATAAAAGTGATTTATTATGTTTTCATATACATATAAAATTCATATACTTGAGTTTTAGATATATTATAATTATATAAAAACTTTTTGGGATATTCTA
>JAFWXB010000225.1 GCA_017523185.1 Lachnospiraceae bacterium
TAGGAATCAATAGAAAAATACAGATGGCGACGCGCTGTTTGATATTAAAATAATAATAAAACAGGAGAATAAAAATGTAAAAAAAACCAATGGACCCAAATTTAACAGTAGAAGTCAATAATGACGAGCTAGACAAACTTATTGATACATATAGGGGAACAAAAGAAGTAAAAGAATTAAATACACTTTTAAATTACCTTCCAAATCGCAGAATATTAGTAGCTTCTAGTGTAAATGCAGAAACAAAACAAGCCTCCCCATGTTTAATCCAGAATAGTCAAGGGGAAAATTATCTTCCGGTTTATACAGCATTAAAACATTTACCAAAAGAACCAAAAACACAAGCAATTTTAAATATGACTTATTTTAGTGCAAATGCTATGGTAGCAAATGCAAATGGAAAAATCAAAGGTGTTGTTATTAATCCGTTTACAAGTAATTTAGTATTTGAATTTCCATTAGTAAAAAAGATTATGGACGTAGAAACACAGAAACAAAAACAAGTTCGCAATATAAAAATGACACCCGAACAGTATATGGTATTTGAACGTGTAGCATTTGAAAAAGGCTTCTTACCAAAGAAATTTTTTGAAAATCCGGAAGAAGTAATGACACAATTAAAAGAACAGAAAGAAACATATCTCGACCAATTATTTGAAGAATCTTATAAAGAAAAACGTATGTATCCATATTTAGAAGAAGATTTTTCTGTTATGTTGATGAATGTATCAGACGAACAGATGGTTGCACGTATTGAATTTCCAACAAAAGATGTTGGCATTGGAACAAGTATTCGTGGATTTTTATGTTGGAATAAAGAGGCTAATACAACACGCTATTTCCTGATTGACCGTGCAAAAGAAGGCATTATGTTAAGTGAGATTACAAAAAAATTAAGTCTTCAAACATATGGACAAGCACCAGTAGAAGGGGCAGAATTACAAAGAATTGTAGATTTAATTCAGTCATCAGAATTAACAAGTTAGTTTATAAGGAAAAAGATATGCGTCAAATGGAATTTAAAATGGAACGACAAGGATTAACAAAAGTTGGTGACCGTCTTTCCATAACAGAGGGAAAATTGCCTCAATCGTATTATTATACCATTGAACATGCAATTGCAATGTCAGGTAATTATGCAGTAAGTGAACGTTTACAATCGCGAGAAGGTGTTGTAGTAGACATTAAAGAAACGGAAAAAGGATTTTTTGTAACAATGGAGTTTGATGAATAGAAGATGAAAATATTATTAACAGCAATTAATGCAAAATATATACATTCGAATTTAGCCGTATATTCGCTTCGTGCCTATGCAAAAGAATATGCCTCTCATATTGAAATTAAGGAATTTACGATTAATAATCCTATTGATACAATTTTACAAGAACTTTACAAAGAACAGCCGAATGTACTTTGTATTTCTTGTTATATTTGGAATATTCGCTATGTAGAAGAACTTATTCAGGAATTTCATAAATTATGTCCAAATGTTCCTATTTGGTTAGGCGGACCGGAAGTTTCTTACGATGCAAAAGCCTTTTTGGAAAGTCATGCAGAAGTTACAGGAATTATGGTTGGGGAAGGCGAAGAAACATTTCGCGAGTTATGCAGATATTATATAGAATATGAAGAAATGGATTGTATGCATTATCAAGTTGCAGGTGTAAACAATGAAAGTTTGTTTGATAAGAATTTTTTTGTATTAAGTGAGATTTCAGGAATTGTGTATAGAAATTCTTTATTAGATAATCAGGATTTTTATTTGACACAGCGTACAAAGGAGAACTTTAGTCAAATAAATGTAACGGAAAATGCAAATAGAAATTCTACTTCAAGTAACATAGCAGAAGATATGATATATTCAAAAGAACAGAAAAATGATATCCAAGAGAGTTGTATAGAAAACCAATTTATTACAACTTTACCAAGAGCCATTATGAATATGAGTGATATTCCGTTTTGCTATGATAATATAGAAAATTTTGCAAATCGTATTATTTATTATGAAAGCAGTAGAGGTTGTCCATTTTCTTGCAGTTATTGTTTGTCTTCTATTGATAAGAAGTTGCGTTTTCGTGATTTAGATTTCGTAAAAAAAGAACTTGCATTTTTTATTGAAAAAAAAGTTCCACAAGTGAAATTTGTAGACCGTACATTTAATTGTAACCATACGCATGCAATGGAAATTTGGCGTTTTATTAAAGAACATGACAACGGAATTACGAATTTTCATTTTGAGATTTCAGCAGATTTATTAAATGAAGAAGAATTGGAATTGATTTCTAATATGCGAGTAGGACTGATTCAATTAGAAATTGGCGTACAGTCTACAAATCCGATTACAATTTCTGAAATTAAACGTACTATGAGGTTCGAACGCTTAAAAGAAATTGTACAAAAAATTCAGTCTTTTAAAAATATTCATCAGCATTTGGATTTGATTGCAGGACTTCCATATGAAGATTATAGAACTTTTCAAAAATCATTTGATGATGTTTATGCATTACAGCCGGAACAATTACAACTTGGTTTTTTAAAGGTGTTAAAAGGTTCTTATATGTATGAATATGCAAAAGAATATGGAATTATATATCATAAATATGCACCATATGAAGTATTGTCTACTAATTGGTTAAGTTATGATGATATTTTGCGTTTAAAACGTATAGAAGAAGTTCTGGAAGTTTATTATAATAGCAGACAATATGAAATTACAATGCAAGTTCTAAAAACAGGATATGAAAGTGCATTTTTCATGTTTGAACAACTTGGTGCGTTTTACGAAGAACAAGGGTATTTTCATATGAGCCATTCGAGAATCCGTCGTGCAGAAATTGTAATTGAATTTGTAACAAAAAAATGTAAAGACAAGAATTTGCCGATAGAATTTATAGAATGTGTCAAAGAATCTTTAATTTTCGACCTTTATTATCGAGAAAATTGTAAAAGCAGACCAAATTGGGCAGTTGATGCAGGAACGTTCAAAGAAATGACACGTTTGTATTGTAAAAATGGAAAACAAGCTCATATTGAACCATTTCATTATAATTTCTTGGAAATACAAGAAAGATTGCCAACGTATTGTGAAGTACCACAATGGGTATTATTTTCTTATGACAAAAGAAATCCACTTACGCATCAGGCACAAGTAGAGCGTATTATGTAAAATAAACTATAAATAAGCAAATTTAGCATATCGTATAAATTTGTCCATGTTACAAAGACAACTTGAATACGCACCACATATAGAGGTGGGAGTCTTGAATGAAAAGATGGGGTATATGTTTTTACAAGTTTTTGTATTTTGTCAATTATAGAAATAAAAATAGAAATGTTAAAAATAGAACATGAGTTTGATAAAAATATGTTAATTATCAAGCTCATGTTATGAAAGTATAATAAGTGAGGCAATAATGATAGAACAACGAACGAAGGAAATTTTAGAGCGTTTTAATGAACAATATGGAACAGAATATGTTTGTTACTTAAACCATGATAATGCATGGCAACTTTTAATTGTAGTTATTTTAAGTGCACAATGTACAGATGCTCGTGTAAATATTGTAACAAAGGATTTATTTGTAAAATACGATTCCTTACAGAAGTTTGCAGATGCAGATATCAAAGAATTAGAAAAAGATATTCATTCTATTGGATTTTATCATAATAAAGCAAAAAATATTATTGGTTGTGCAAAACGTCTCTTAGAAGTATATGGTGGAGAAGTGCCAAATAAAATGGAAGAATTACTGACACTTCCGGGAGTTGGTCGAAAAACGGCAAACGTTATTTTGGGAAATATTTATAACGAACCGAGTATTGTTGTAGATACACATGTAAAGCGTATTTCAAAACGATTAGGTTTTACAAATGAAGATAATCCGGAAAAAATTGAATATGAACTTATGGAAAAACTTCCAAAAGAACATTGGATTCTTTACAATATTCAAATTATTACGTTTGGGCGCAGTATTTGTATTGCAAGAAGTCCAAAATGTAAGGAATGTTTTTTGAAAGATTTATGTGAATCAAAGGATAAAAAAGTAGAATGTTAGAAAATTATGTAGTAATTGATTTAGAAATGACCGGACTTTCTGCTAAAACAGATAAAATTATTGAAATTGGAGCAGTTCGTGTGCGTGGAGGAAAACAAAAAGCACAATTGGAATTATTAGTTAATCCAAAATGCAATATTCCTGAAAAAGTAACAGAATTAACAGGTATTACAAATGAAATGGTGGAAAATGGAATGGATATGGACGAAGCTGTGGAAAAATTACTTGTATTTATTGGAGATGATGTCATCATTGGACAAAATGTACAGTTTGATTACAGTTTTTTGAAACAATGGGCTGTCAACCACAAATATCCGTTAGAATTACAAGCATGTGATACCTTAAAAATTGCTCGTGTCCTTTTACCAAAAGAACAGCCCAAAAAATTAGAAAATCTATGTGAATATTTTCAGATAGAAAGAGCACGAGCACATAGAGCATTAGATGATGCAATTGAAGCAATGTTTGTATTTGAAAAATTAAAAGAATTAGGAAAAGACCATTTAGAACGTGAAAAGATATTTGCACCGAAAGTCCTTATGTATAAGGCTAAACGTCAAACTCCCGTAACAATACATCAACT
Organism: Lachnospiraceae bacterium; assembly: GCA_017523185.1. The sequence continues at coordinate 4,639 of JAFWXB010000225.1, forward strand.
CAAGCGTTTAAAAGAATATCGTGAACAACATCAAATTACAGATGAAATCAATTGGGAAAACCTCACACGAAATGAGGCTTCCCGTATTATGGACAGATATTATGCAACATATGGACGATAAATGTTTTTGTTAGTTTACTAAATGATAATATTTTCATTTATATAATATAAGTTTGCTGAATTATTAGAGTTATATCTAAAGATTATTTTTACTGCTTACGGCGTGTTAAATATGTTCGAGTGTCAAATTCTTATGATTCTCTTGATTCATTTAAATATGTATCGAGTTCTTTTATAATTATTTGTTTTTGAAGTTCTGGAAGTAATTTAGCTTGTTCTTTGAGTTCAGCAATTTTGGAGGTTTCTCCGGCTTCTTTGTAAATATCAGCCAACATTATATAAATTCTTTTAGAATCGGCTTTGCAGGAAATACCAAATTCTAATAATATTTTTCCGTTTTCTATATAGCCGGCATCTATCAATTCTTTTGCATAAGTTGGCAAAAGAGATACCATTTCTATAAAGTTCGTATCATATTCTGTAAGTTGGGTAAGATTAGCAACGCCGTATTGCAGTTTTAAATCGGTGTTGCTAAGACCTGTCAAATTTAAAATCTGTTTTTCTTTTAAATTCCAAAAAGCCTGTTCAGAAGGCGTATCAAGATTTTGTGGCAATTCTTCCCATGGAATATGGACATAATCAAGTTTTGAAATGTCTTGTTTTCGGGTATTATTGGCAAGACGTTCTTTTTTCCAAAATTCTTCATGCACTTGTTGTTGGTCAGAAGTGTTTTTCTTTAGTTGTAAAGATAAAGTAATAATAAAAACGGTAAAGATAATTAAAAATGGAAGCATATAACCACCTTTCTAAAAATAAAATAAATAAAAAATTAAGAAACTTAACACAAAAAATACTTGATTTTTTAAAATAACCATACATAATAAAAAATAACACGTCACAATCAGTTATATGGTTAAATTGTTATAATAATCGCAAAAGTTATAAAAAATACTTGACTTTTGTGTGAAGTGATAGTATCAGTATAACAGAAAAGTAGAGAGAGGTGAATAGTATGTATAATTTTAATGATGGAAAAAAGAAACAACGTATGTTTGCAGTTATAGGTTTGGTACTTGCAGGCTGTATGGTAGTTACAACATTACTTTCCTATCTTTTGGTATAAGAATTGATGAAAAAGAATAAGCAAAATGATAATTTTTATCATAAGTTTGCAAAGAATATAGAATAATTTAAGATTGGCTCACGAGTTTTGGTGCGAAATTCGGGTCAGCGTAGATAACAATTTCTAATACGAATTTTTGTACATCTAATATATTAGTGTTGAAAATCACAAAAATTATGTTAGAATAAATAGTCAGCGATTAAATAATAGATTTTTAAAGAGGAAATATATGAAAAAAAAGAACGTTTTATTAGCAATCGCAAGTATTGCATTAGCAGGAACATTTTTGCTTACAAATGAGAGTTTCTTTAAAGCAGAAAATACAAAGGAAGCAATCATTGAAGAAGGTGTATACATTGGTGGCATTGACGTTGGTGGTATGAATATACAAGAAGCCAAAGATGCCGTAAATGATTATGTAGAAACACTTGTAGAACAAGAAATTACATTAACAGGTCCAAAAGACAGTATGTCGCTTTCTTTTGGAGATATGGGAATTACTGCGAATACGGATATTGCTGTACAAGAAGCAATTACAATTGGAAATTCAGGAAATTTAATTTCTCGTTTTAAAGCATTAAAAGATTTAGAAACAGAAAATGTTGTGGTTGATATGGGGCTTACAATAGATAAACAAGCAACGGCACAACAAATTCACAATAAAGCAGATAAATTAAATATCAAGGCTATTGATAATGGTTTAAAACGTGAAAATGGAACATTTGTGTATGTCGCAGGGCAAGCAGGAGATGAAGTGGATATTGTAGCTTCTGTAAATGCGTTAAGTGAATATGTTGCAACAGAATGGGATTCACCAAAGGAACAACCTTCTGTAGAATTTGCCTTAACAAGTGTTCAAGCACAACCAAGAGGAACAGAAGAAGAACTTGCAAAAGTAAAGGATAAATTGGGAAGTTTTAGTACAAATTTTTCAAGTTCAGGTTCAGGACGTGCACAAAACGTAAGAAATGGTTGTGAAAAAATTAACGGAACTTTATTGTATCCGGGTGATGTACTTTCCGTATATGAACTTGTAAATCCGTTTACAAAAGAAAATGGGTATGAATTAGCTGGTTCCTATTCAAATGGAGAAACTGTGGAATCATTTGGTGGAGGCATCTGTCAGGTTTCTACTACGCTTTATAATGCTGCACTTCTTGCAGAACTTGACATTGTAGATAGAAGTAACCATTCTATGACAGTTTCTTATGTAGATTTGGCAGCAGATGCAGCAATTGCAGGAACTTATAAAGATTTAAAATTTAAAAATAATACAGATTCTCCAATTTATGTAGAGGGTACAAGTGGTGGTAGAGTGCTTACATTTACAATTTATGGAGAAGAAACAAGACCATCGAATCGTGTAGTTAGTTATGTAAGTGAAACAATTTCTACAAATGACCCAAAAACAGAATATTCAACTTCGTCTAGTTCTAAATTAGGAAGTTATAATGTTACAAGAAGCAAACATGTAGGATATGTTGCAAAACTTTGGAAAGTTGTAAAAGTAGATGGTGTAGAGCAAGAACGTACAGAAGTAAATAAGAGTTATTATCAAGCATCTGCAAAGAGAGTAGTCATTGGAACAAAGGATGCCACTCCGGAACAACTTGCACAAATTAATGCAGCAATTGCAACAGGAAACGATAGTACAATTCGTTCTGTAGCAGCAGCAATGAAAGTGCAACCTATAACACCACCAGAACCTATAACACCTCCGGAAAATCCGAATAATGGAGAAACAACAACACCGGAAACACCAAATAATGGTGGAACAACGACACCGGAAACACCAAATAACGGTGGAACAACAACCCCGGAAACACCAAATAACGGTGGAACAACAACCCCGGAAACACCAAATAACGGTGGAACAACAACCCCGGAA
>JAFWXB010000226.1 GCA_017523185.1 Lachnospiraceae bacterium
AACGAATTCTTCTTGTGGAGGATAATAGTTTTAATCGAGAAATTGCGAGAATGTTTTTACTCGAAGAAGGATTTGTGATAGAGGAAGCTGTTGATGGAAAAATTGCTTTAGAAAAAGTAAAAACAACAGTAAAACCATATGATTTAATTCTTATGGACATTCAGATGCCGGTTATGGACGGATATGAAGCTACACAGCAAATTCGCAGATTGTCAAATAGTATGCTTGCGAACATTCCAATTGTAGCTATGACAGCAAATGCATTTGAAGAAGAAAAGAAAAAAGCATTGGAATGTGGTATGAATGGGCATATTGCAAAACCTATAAATGTAACTGTTTTATTTGAAACAATAAAACAGATGTTACAATAAAAAATAAAATGGAAAGAGAGCATTTTTATGAAAAAGACCAAAATTGTATGTACAATGGGACCAAATTCAAATGACGAAAATATAATGAGAAGCCTTGTCAGAGAAGGCATGGATATTGCTCGTTTTAACTTTTCTCATGGTACGCACGAAGAACAGAAAGCACGTATGGACGCATTAAAACGTATTCGTGCAGAAGAAGGAAAACATATTGCAATCCTTCTAGACACAAAAGGACCGGAAATTCGTACAGGACTTCTTGAAGACCACAAAAAAGTTATGTTAGAAGAAGGTGCTACGTTTACTTTAACAACAGATGATATTGTTGGAAATGCAGAAAGAGTAAGTATTACTTACAAAGGTTTAGGACAAGATGTTGTAGTTGGTGGAAAAATCTTAATTGATGATGGTTTGATTGAATTACAGATAAAAGAAAAAACAGATACAGATATTGTTTGTACTATTATCAATGGCGGAGAACTTGGTGAAAGAAAAGGTGTAAACGTACCAAACGTACCAATTCGTTTACCGGCTATTACAGAAAAAGACAAAGAAGATATTCGTTTTGGTGTAGAACAAGATGTAGACTTTATCGCAGCATCATTTGTTCGTAATGCAGAATGTATTTTGGAAATCAAAGCACTTTTAAGAGAATGTAATGCACCATATACACCAATTATTGCAAAAATTGAAAATGCAGAAGGTATTAAAAACTTAGATGAAATCATTCGTGTAGCAGATGGTATTATGGTTGCCCGTGGTGACTTAGGGGTAGAAATTCCGGCAGAAGAAGTTCCGTATATCCAGAAAATGATGATTCAGAAATGTAATGCAAACTTTAAACCGGTTATTACAGCAACACAGATGTTAGATTCCATGATTCGTAATCCTCGCCCAACGCGTGCAGAAGTAACAGACGTTGCAAATGCCGTATATGACGGAACAGATGCTGTTATGTTATCCGGTGAAACAGCACAAGGAAAATATCCGGTAGAAGCATTAAAGATGATGGTGCATATTTGTGAAAATACAGAAGAACATTTAGATTACAAAGCAATTATGAAAAAACAAGGGGACTATCGTATGTCAAGTACCTCAAGTGCCTTAGGATATGCAGCCGTTTCTACTGCAAATCACTTAAATGCAAGATGTATTATTGCTCCAACAGGTTCCGGTGCAACAGCAAGAATTTTATCGAAATTCCACCCAAAAATGGAATTGCTTGGTATGAGTCCGAATGAACGTTCTCTCCGTAGAATGCAGATTTATTGGGGTGTAAGACCATACAAATCTATTGAAGAAAGCACAACAGAAGCTATCTGTGAAAATGCAATTGAAATTGCACAGGCAAAAATGATGGTAGAATCCGGTGATGTTATTGTTCTCACAGCAGGAATCCCTTCTCCACATATTAAGAGTACCAGAGATTATGGCGTAAGTAACATGATGCGTATTGTAAAAGTGGATTAAGAAAAATATTGGTAATAGGAGATGTAGTATGAATCCAATGATGTTAATCATTGATGAAATACAACAAAAGAAAACAATAAGCAGGGAGCAGTTTGAACTGCTCCTTGCAACCAATAATGAAGAAAATATTGCATATTTATTTGAAAAAGCACGAAATGTAGCACAAAATATTTATGGAAATAAAATCTTTATCAGAGGTTTAATTGAATTTACAAATATTTGTAAAAATAATTGTTATTATTGTGGTATTCGTGCAGGTAATAAGAATACCATACGATATCGTTTAACAAAAGAAGAAATTTTGGAATGTTGTAAAGCGGGGTATGCACTTGGTTTTCGAACATTTGTTTTGCAAGGCGGAGAAGATATTTATTTTACAGATGAAAAAATATGTGAAATTGTAAGTGCAATTCGAAGTAACTATCCGGATTGTGCGATTACGCTGTCGATTGGTGAAAAATCAAAAGAGAGTTATCAGAAATACTTTGATGCAGGAGCAAATCGCTATCTGTTACGACATGAAACAGCAGATGCGTGTCATTATGCAAGTTTACACCCAAAAGAAATGGAATTGAGACATCGAATCCAATGTTTAAATGATTTAAAAGAAATTGGTTATCAAACGGGTTGTGGCTTTATGGTAGGTTCTCCAAACCAAACCATAGATACACTTTATAAGGATATTTGTTTTATCAAAGAGTTTCAACCACATATGGTAGGAATTGGACCATTTATTCCACAAAAAGATACACCTTTTGGAACGAAAAACGCAGGAACGATGGAACAGACACTTCGTTTACTTTCCATCATTCGCTTACTTTGTCCAAATGTATTATTACCATCTACAACAGCACTTGGAACAATTCATCCAAAAGGTCGAGAACTGGGGATTTTGGCAGGAGCAAATGTAGTAATGCCAAATTTATCACCAATGAATGTAAGGAAAAATTATGCACTTTATGATAATAAAGTGAGTATAGGAGAAGAAGCAGCAGAAGGGTTAGCACAACTTAAAAAACGAATGAAATGTATTGGCTATGAGATTATAGAAGACAGGGGAGATTACAAAAATAAATAAGAAATCAGGTAAAAGAACATGTATGATGTAACATCAAAAAAAGCTGAAGAATTTATTTCAGACGAAGAAATACGAAACACATTAGCATATGCAGATGAAAACAAAGATAATATAGAACTGATTGATAAAATTTTAGAAAAAGCAAAATTGCAAAAAGGCTTAAATCACAGAGAGGCCTCTGTCCTTTTAGCTTGTGATATTCCGGAAAAAAATGAAGAATTATATGCATTAGCAAGAAAAATTAAAGAAGATTATTATGGTAATCGTATTGTATTATTTGCACCATTATATTTATCGAATTATTGTGTAAACGGCTGTGTTTACTGTCCGTATCACTTAAAAAATAAACATATTGCAAGAAAGAAATTAACTCAAGATGAGATTAGAAAAGAGGTTATTGCATTACAGGATATGGGACATAAACGTTTGGCAATTGAAGCCGGAGAAGACCCTATCAATAACCCGATTGAATATATTTTAGAATCCATTGAAACGATTTACAGTATCCAACATAAAAACGGACAAATTCGTCGTGTCAATGTAAATATTGCAGCAACAACTGTAGAAAATTATCGTAAATTAAAAGAAGCAGGCATTGGGACATATATTTTATTCCAAGAAACTTATCACAAAGAAAGTTATGAACAATTACACCCAACAGGTCCAAAACATGACTATGCATATCATACAGAAGCAATGGATAGAGCAATGGAAGGTGGCATTGATGATGTAGGGCTTGGCGTATTATTTGGCTTAGAAATGTATCGTTATGAATTTGCAGGACTTTTAATGCACGCAGAACATTTAGAAGCCGTACATGGGGTAGGACCACATACGATAAGTGTACCACGTTTAAAACGTGCAGATGACATTAATCCGGACGATTTTGATAATGGAATTAGTGATGATATTTTTGCAAAACTCTGTGCATTAATTCGTGTATCTGTTCCATATACAGGCATGATTATTTCCACAAGAGAATCTCAGCAAGTACGCGAAAAAGTATTACCACTTGGTGTATCACAGATTAGTGGTGCAAGTCGTACAAGCGTAGGTGGTTATGCAGAAGCAGAACCGGAGGAAGAAAATAGCGAACAATTTGATGTCAGCGACAATCGTACGTTAGATGAAGTTATTAACTGGTTAATGAAATTGGGACATCTTCCAAGTTTTTGTACAGCTTGTTACCGTGAAGGCAGAACAGGTGACCGTTTTATGGCACTTTGCAAGAGCAAACAGATTTTAAATTGTTGTCATCCGAATGCGCTTATGACATTAAGTGAATATTTAGAAGATTATGCAAGTGAAGAAACAAAAGAAATCGGACTTGCAATGATAGAACAAGAATTAGAAAAAATTACAAATCCAATTGTAAAAGAAAAAGCAACTGCATATATTCACAATATTGCAGAAGGACAAAGAGATTTTCGATTCTAAGGAGGCTCATATGGCATCAATGCAAGAAACACCATCTGCAAATCGTTTACATATTGGTGTATTTGGAAAAACAAATAGTGGAAAATCTTCGTTTCTCAACGCATTTTGTGGACAAGAAGTATCTATTGTATCTGATATAGCAGGTACAACAACAGATACCGTTACAAAAGCAATGGAAATTTCTCCATTAGGAGCATGTGTGTTCATGGATACAGCAGGATTTGATGATATGACAGAACTTGGAGAAAAGCGTGTAGAAAAGACACGCCTTTCTGCTGAAAAAGCAGATATTGCAGTTTTTGTTGTATCAAAACGTGGAATTGTGGAAAAAGAATCCTTTGACATAGAGCAAACATGGATAAGTTATTTTAAAGAAAAAAAAGTGCCTGTACTTGTGCTTATCAATAATGATATTTCAATAAAAATAAAAGAAGATATTTTAAAACTTGTTGAAAGTAGTCAAAATCAAACAGTTATTTGTGAACAATCTGCTTTAATTGCATGGAAAAAAACAAACAATCTCAATGGTGATAATATTCCTATCATAGAAATCAATGCAAAAACAGGTGAAGGTATGGATAAAGTCAAAGAACAGCTTGCACGTCTTATGCCGGAACAGATTACAAATGTCTATATTACAGGAAATTTAGTCACCAAAGAAGATGTTGTGCTTTTAGTTATGCCACAAGATATTCAAGCTCCAAAAGGACGTTTGATTTTGCCACAAGTACAGACAATTCGTGAACTTTTGGATAAAAAATGTATTGTAGTTTCCGTTACAACCGACAAAATGAAACAAGCATTATCAGCACTTGTTAAACCACCAAAACTCATTATTACCGATTCACAGGTATTTGATTATGTGTATCAAAATAAACCAAAGGAATCGCAATTAACATCGTTTTCTGTTTTATTTGCAGCATATAAAGGTGATTTGGTATATTATGTGGAAGGTGCAAAAATGATTGATTCTTTAACAGAACATTCGAAAGTGCTTATTGCAGAATGTTGCACGCATGCACCATTGAGTGAAGATATCGGTCGTGTAAAAATACCTGCAATGCTTCGTAAACGATTTGGACAAGGGTTACAGGTGGATATGGTAAGTGGAACAGATTATCCCCAAGATTTATCAAGCTATGACTTAATCATTCAATGTGGAGCTTGTATGTTTCACAGACAATACGTGCTTTCACGTATTGAACGTGCGAAAAATCAACAAGTACCAATGACAAATTATGGAGTAACAATTGCACACTTAACAGGTATCTTAGATAAGATTACACTATTAGAATAAAAATAATAATTAACGATTATGCTTTTATACAGCACTTTACAATTTTTTATTTTAAATATTATTTTTGTATAAAATATACAAATTAGCACTTTTATTTTGTTAGAAATAACAAATAAAGTGAACTATTTATATTTGATTTTATTATTATTTTTTGAAATTTATTAAAAGTCGTAAACAGGTATTTTTATAAAAAATAGAATGGATATTTATTATTTGTTATGAATATCTCTTTTTGTGTAAATAAAATGGTGGAATATATGATTTAGAATAAACAGAAAGGAAGGAAACATGAAAAAAGGCAGTAAACATTATAGAAAAGATGTCATTATGATGCGTGCCATTGTAGGTGTTGCATGTGTTGTTATTTTAGCATTAATTATTTCAATGACAAAAGGAACATCAGATTCGGATAATACAGATAAAAAGAAACCAAACAATTCCGAAAACAAAAATACAGAGCAATTATATAATGAACAAAGTACCGATTCTGAATTAGAAATAGAAATTGATAGTGAATTTGATAATCCGGTTGAAGCAACATATGTGAAAACAACTTCTAAAGTAAATCTTCGTAAAGAACCAAATACAACGTGTGAAATTATTGTAGAATTACCAATTGATGTAAAAGCAGAGTTATTAGAAGAAGCAAATGGCTGGTATAAAGTGTCTTATGAAGGACAAGAAGGCTATATTAGTAAAGAATATGCAAAAATCGTAAATATTGAATCAGAAAGTGAAAGCGAATCTGAATCTCAAAGTTCTGAAAAAACATATGTAAAAACGACATCTGCTAATGTAAGACTTCGTAGAGAAGCAAATACAACTTGTGAAGTTATGATGATATTGGAAAATGGAGTACAAGTAGAGTTAGTAGAAGAATTACAGGAATGGTACAAAGTATCTCATCAGGAACAAGTAGGATATATTAGTA
>JAFWXB010000227.1 GCA_017523185.1 Lachnospiraceae bacterium
AATATGATGCGGAAATTTAGCCATCGAGTAATGATTTTAAAAGCAGATTGGAGGAAACGGATATGAAATATGCAGTCGTTAGTTATTGGGTTGGAGAAGCAGGAGATACAGAATTTGATTATTCTACACTTACTGATGATGATATTAAAGGAGTAGATGGATTTAGAGAAGAACTTATTAAAGAAATTGGCTTCTTTTTGTATCCATCACAGTTATTTTGCAATGTTGTAAAAAATGCATCTAAGGACGAAAATTTAAATATGACCTTGGAGCAAGTATTCCGTAATATTGAAGAATCTGCAAAAGGTTCAGATTCAGAAAAATGTTTCTCCGGTTTGTTTAGTGACTATGATGTAAACAGTAATAAACTTGGTGCTACTGTACCAAAAAGAAATGAAACACTTGTGAAATTGCTTACATCTGTTAGAGATATGGATTTTGGAAATTATACAGATAATACAGTAGATTTGCTTGGAGATGCGTATGAGTTTTTAATGGGTATGTATGCATCTAAGGCAGGTAAATCAGGTGGGGAATATTTTACACCACAAGAAGTATCTACACTTCTTACAAAGTTAGCAATTATTGGAAAAGATAGAGTAAACAAGGTGTATGACCCTGCTTGTGGTTCAGGTTCACTTCTTTTAAAATCTGCTAAGATTTTAGGTAAGGACAAGGTAGACCAAGGTTATTTTGGACAGGAATTGAATGTTACGACTTACAACTTATGTCGTATCAATATGTTTTTGCATAATGTTGGCTATGATAAATTCGACATTGCGAATGAAGATACATTGACACAACCAATGCATTGGGACGAAGAACCGTTTGAGGTAATTGTATCTAATCCACCATATTCTACAAATTGGATAGGAGAAGATGATGTTACGCTTATCAATGACCCACGTTACTCACCTGCCGGCGTACTTGCACCAAAGACGAAAGCAGATATGGCATTTATTATGCACATGATTAGTTGGCTTGCTCCAAATGGAACAGCAGCAGTTGTATGTTTTCCGGGTATTATGTATAGAAGTGGTGCAGAACAGAAAATCAGAAAGTATCTTGTAGATAATAATTTTATTGACGCAATTATTCAACTTCCAAGTAATTTGTTCTTTGGCACAGGGATTGCTACTTGTATTATGGTAATGAAGAAAAATAAAGCTGATAATACTATTTTATTCATTGACGCAGAAAAAGAATGTATTAAAGATGGGAATAGTAATCGATTAACAGATGAAAATATTGATAATATTCTTAAGTATTATACAGATAGAATGAATGTGGATTATGCAGTATCAGTAGTGCCTTATGATAAGATTGTTGCTGAAAAGTATAATCTTAGTGTTTCTACATACGTTGAAAAAGAAGATACAAGGGAAAAGATTGATATTGTACAACTTAATGCTGATATTAAAGATATTGTAGCAAATGTAAATCGTCTTAGAAGTGAAATTGAGGAGATGATTGCTGATTTAGAAGGTGGTGATATTGGTGAGTAGGATTGAAGAACTTATTAGGGAGAAGTGTCCTGATGGGGTGGATTATAGAAAATTAGGTAGTGTTTGTAAATTGCAAAATGGGTTTGCTTTCAAAAGTTCTTCATTTGGTATAGGAACGTCTAAAGTATTGAAAATAACCAACATCAGTAACGATGGCAAAGTTAGCGTAGATACTATGACTACCATAGATGAATTTCAATATGGAAAAACAAATTTTGAACCATATAAAGTAAGGTATGGAGATGTGGTAGTAGCTCTATCTGGTGCAACAACAGGTAAAATAGGTAGAAACTTATCAAATGAAATATTTTTGTTAAATCAACGAGTTGCTAAATTTGTGCCATCGGAAGAAGTGAATATGAGTTATTTATATCATTTTATTTCGGGAAAAACAGCATTTCTTCTAGGATTGTCTGGCGGTGGTGCACAGCCAAATTTAAGCACAAAAAGTATTGAAGATATTGAAATCCCAGTACCACCAATGGAAATCCAACAAGAAATTGTTTGTATTTTGGATAAATTTACTGAATTAGAAGCAGGATTACAGGCTGAGTTAGATGCAAGAAAAAAACAATTTGAATACTACAAAGAGAAACTGATTTCAAACGCTAAGTATGCAGAAATTAAAACTATTAAGCAAATTGCTACAGATATATATAGAGGAGCAGGTATTAAAAGAGATGAAATAACTCAAACCGGAATCCCTTGTGTAAGATATGGAGAAATATATACATCATATAATATTACCTTTAAGAAATGTATTTCATTCACAAAAGAAGATATAGTTGTTTCGCCGAAGTATTTTGAACATGGAGATATATTATTTGCTATTACAGGAGAAAGTGTAGAGGATATTGCTAAATGTATTGCATACCTTGGATGTGAGAAATGTATGTGTGGTGGTGACATTGTTGTAATGAAACATAATCAAGAACCACGATATATATCATATGCTCTTTCTACTTATAATGCCATAATTCAAAAAGGAAAGGGGAAGGTTAAAAGTAAGGTTGTACATTCAAGTGTACCAGCAATTCAGAAGATACAAATACCTATACCATCAATAGAAGAACAAAGTAGAATAGCTAATAAATTGGATGCTTTTTTAGATTTGATTTATGACGAAGAAAAAGGTCTCCCTGCCGAAATCGAAGCACGTCACAAACAATATGAATATTACAGAGATAAATTACTTACATTTAAGAGAAAAGAGGTGTAATCCATGCAGAGTTACAACGTGGTATTGCGTACGGACGAGGCTACTGTTGTTTCCGAATATAATCCTGAAAAACAGAATCGTAAGCAGTACCAATCTGAAGCAGAGTTAGAAGATGCCATGATAAAACAACTTCAAGCACAAGGTTATGAGTATTTAGAACTGCATACATCAAAAGAAATGGTTGATAATTTTAGAAACTGTATGCAGGAACTAAATAGTTATACATTTACGGATTCCGAGTGGGATAGATTTTTTAAGTCTGTTATTGCGAATAAGGGTGATGGTATTAAAGAA
>JAFWXB010000228.1 GCA_017523185.1 Lachnospiraceae bacterium
CTTCAGAAGATAATAACACCTTATCATTTTTTAACAAACTAATGACATATGTGAAATAATCTAAAAGTTCGTCTGTCATATCATTATTAATGGTCGGATTTGTGGAATAAAGCTGTGCATGGATGGCAGATAATGCCTGTTGTTGTTGTATTAAAAATGTCTGATATACCTCTTTTTCAGTAGCAGTCGCACTTTCATAAGCAAATTTGGAAATATTAATAACATTATTGTCTAAAAGTGCAAAATATACATCATTTACAGCAATATTTCCTTTTTTGATATTAGAATATACAATTCCTGCGATTTCCTGTTCCAATAATTTATAAACAGCCTTTTGTAAATCAGCATCAATACTTAAATATAAGTCATTGCCTGCTTGTGGTTCGGTACTACTTACAACATCGCGAATACGACCTACGGTATCTACATAAACGACTTGCTCACCATTGATACCTCGTAAATAAGATTCATAGTATTGCTCTAATCCTGATTTTCCAATCGTATCATTTTTAGAGTAAGTTTTATCTTTTTCCACTAAAGTATCATATTCCGAATCGGAAATTTTACCTGTATATCCAATCATAGACGCAAAATATTCGCTATCGTTGTATTTTCGAATGGTCGATTCTTCAATTGCAATTCCAATAAAATTATCGGAATGTTCATTAATATATGCAACTGTTTTATCAGATACATCTTGTGCAATAATCGTTGGCGTATAACGTCTGTAATTTGTAGAACGAAGTGCATAACGAATGACGGTAATGCCATACGTTGTTTTTTCAGAATAAGAGTCATCAATTTTAAAACATTTTTTAGATGTCAAATATTCCATTACCTGTTCCGGCGTTGCATTCGCTTCATCAAATCCAAAATCTTCATTATATTTTAGTTTTTCATAAGAAGATTGTCCAAAAACGTCTGCAAGAAATCGTTTTAACTTTGTTCCCGAAACATTAAAACGATATGTTCCATCTTCTGCGTTATAATCAATTTTAAATTCATTATAAAGTGTTTCACCGTTTTTTTCTAGAACTTCTACAACTTCTGCCAACTGAGCATTTAGTATTTCATTTCTGTCATTATCTTTGTAAATTCCATTATCGGAAATTGTAACAGAATATGCAAGTTCATTATACGCTAACAGTTTTCCATTACAATCGTAGATATTTCCTCTTGTAGCTTCTACTGCAAGTTCTCGTTTGATTTTCATAACAAAATCTTCTTGATAGCTTTTTCCGTTTACAATCTGTAACGAAAAAATACGAAGTAGCAATAAAGAAAACATTAAGAACATTACGGTTGCAAGTACAAATAAACGTGATTTAAAAAAGCGCGTTAAAAAATCTTTTATATCATAAATCAAATTTTATTGCTCTCCTTTTCTCATATGCTTCTAACTTTTGATTTATTTTGAGTAAAATAAAGTATAAAAAGATAGTAATTACCATGGTGTATACAAGTTCAGGAAGAATAATTGCTTTTAAATAATAAAAGAAATGAAATCTTCTGCGAAGTAAAAACATGAGCAGATATGTGACAATATTTAAAGCAAGGTCACTTCCTGCAATAAACAACATTGGTCGTTTAATATCATCAGGATAAAAACGTTTTTGGAATAACCCATTTACATATCCAATATACATATATATTAAAGCATATACGCCAAAATAAAATCCGCAAAAAATGTCTATAAGTAAGCCGCAAAAAAATCCAATAAACATTCCTTCTTTTTTTCCACGCATAAATCCAAAAGCTGAAACTACAATTATTAATAAATTTGGTGCAATATTAGCAAATGAAAGTGCTTGAAACATCGTTGTTTGCAACACAAAACAAATTGCTATGATACTAAATAAAACAATTTTCCTAAGCATGGTACTCTCCTGCTTTCTTACTATTGTTTTTCATATATTTTTAATCTTCTGATTGTGTAGATGTTTCGGTATTTTGTATTTGTTCAGAAGACGGTGTTTGGGTATGATTTCCACCTATATCTTTTAACTTTGTAATAACAAGAACATCTTCTAAATGTGCAAAATCAACAACCGGTGTAATTGTGCCACTTTTTGTCAGATTATTGGAACTGTTTTCAATACTTGTAATATATCCAATTAAAATGCCTTGTTGATATTGGTCGGATACATAAGAAGTAACCACAGGGTCACCTGTTTTGACTTGGTTATTTGCATCTTTTAATCCGGAAAATGTAATTGTCATGGTTTCGTTCATACTTTTTAAATTGCCACTCACATTAAAGTTATCTCCTGTGGTTGCAATCATTGCACTTACATTATTGGAATCATTGATAATACTGCGTACTTTCGCATAATTTGGTCCAACATCTGTAATAATTCCGACAAGGCCACTTCCGGCAATAACATTCATACCAATACTTAAACCATGATTTGTTCCTCGATTAATCGTAAATGTATCAAACCAATTTCCACTATCTTTTGCAATGACACTTGCTGCTACTTTTTCATAACTTGGGTATTTTTGGTCTAAGTCAAATAATTCACGATAATTGTCTAATTCATATTGTTCGAGTTTTGTGGTTGTAAGCAAGGTTGTAAGTTCATCTACCTGTTCTTTTAATTTTTCATTTTCATCTAATACATCGGAAAGCGTACGAAAATCATTTGCTTTTTCAAATACCCATGCTCCTGTTGTATTAATCCCTTCTTGCATTGGAACAAAAATATATCCTGCAATTGTTTTTAATGGACCACCTTTTAAGTTAAACATCAAACTAAGAAAAAACATGAGCCCACAAACACAACTCATAATTACCAACATATATTTTGTTTGCAATTGCTTTTTTTTAATATTACGATATTTTTTTTTCTTCATAAAACCTCAGTATCTATGATTTACAATACTTATTTTTTCATAGTAAATGGTAAGCGTTTAAATTTGGAATCAGATACAATTTTTACTAAACCACGTACTGCACTTTCTTCCGGTGCATCGGTTGTATTTACTTGAATATTTGTAATTTGTTCAAATAATTTATCTAAATTGTGAATCATAGAGCCACCACCTGTAATATAAATACCGGAATAGATGATGTCTTTTGCAAGTTCCGGTGGTGTTTTTTCCAAAATCATCTTAATTGATGTACAAATGGATTCTAAACTGGATTTCATAGCGTCATAAATAACGGTTGCACTTACTTCTACTTCAATTGGAAGTCCACTTACAACGTCACGCCCTACAATTTTCATTGTTTCTGTTCTGCCTGGAAGTCCGGAACCTAAATTTTCTTTTAAATCTTTTGCTGTTTTTTGTCCTATAACAAGGTTGTATTCTTTACGCATATGGCTGATAATGGATTCATCCAAACGATTTCCACCAAAATGCAAAAGTTCACTTAACACAAGACCACCTAAAGAAATAATGGAAATTTCCGTTGTATCTGCTCCCATATTAACAATCATAATACCTGTTGGCTGATTTACATCAAGTCCAAGTCCTACAGCATCAGCAATCGGTTTTTCACATAAAAGAATACTCTTTGGTTTAATTTTTGATTTGTAGAAAATTTCATAAAATGCTCTTTTTTCTACATCTGTAATATCCGTTGGTACAGCAACGACAAATTCTGAACCACGAAGTTTTGTTTTCATTTTTTCTTCTAAAAATGTAATAATCATGCTTTGTAAAAAGTTATAGTCAGCAATTACACCACTTGTAACCGGAAATACGACACTAATCGATTCCGGTGCTTTTTCATACATTGCATATGCTTCATCTCCATATGCATAAATTTGTTTTTTATTGATGACTGCTACTGCATTTTTTTCTTTTAAAATTTTCCCTGTCGCCTTGCAAAAGATTTTAAAATTGCAAGTTCCAAGGTCAATACCATAGACATTATTGTTCATTGACAATTCCCCTTTTCTCTAATTGATTTGTTGATGTTCATTAAAACTATAATATTGTTTATCTCCAATAATGATGTGGTCTGCCAATTCGAGTTCTAAAAGTGCAGCTCCATGAGCAACACGTCTTGTAATACGAATATCATCTTCACTTGGTGTCGGGTCACCACTTGGGTGATTGTGAAGCAAAATAAGAAGTACAGCATGATGCTCAAGGGCTTTGCAGAAAATATCACGAGGTGATACATAGGCATAATTGACGCTTCCAACGGAAAGAAGTGCATCTCCTAAAAAATTACACTTTGCATCAAAAAAAGCACACACCAAAACTTCTTCTTTTCGATGCCTCATTTGTTCCATATAGTATTCGGCAATGGAAGAAGGTGTATTCATTTGTAACTGGTATCCACTATATGTTTTTGCAATGCGTTTTGATAATTCGGCTACGGCTTTTAACTGAATGGCTTTGACTTTTCCAATTCCGGGGATTTTTAAAAATTCCGAAAACGAACGGTCATATAAATTTAAGAGATTGTTGTGATTTCCTTCTAATAAATGTCTTGCAATCTCTAAAGAAGTTTCTTTTTGGGTACCAGTTTTAATAATAATTGCTAAAAGTTCGGCATCGGATAAATGTTCTGCTCCAAATGCAAAAAACTTTTCATATGGGCGTTCTGACTCTGGCAGATTTTTTACTGTAATGTGATTTGACATACTATCCTTTCTGCTCTCCCAAGACACATATGACAAATCAAAGTTTTATATTACCATATAGTTCCATTAAATTTATATAAAATATACAAATTCAGCTATTTTATTTTATGAAAAACAACAAAAAAACAGATTGTTTATGGTATGTTTTTCCACTTTTATTCTTTTATTATAAAAATAGCAGATTTCTATATATTGGTAACATAACATAGTCTAGTGTTATAAAAAAGTAGTCATAAAAAATTTTAATGAAATCTTAATATTTTACGATACCATATTCTTTTTTATTTTAGCACAATTTATCAAGCATAACAAGTTTACGCTCATAAAGTTTTTGTAAACTCATTAAAATTCCAAATTTTGCATGATACCAGGTAAGTCCTCCTTGAAAATATACAGCATATGGCTCTTTGATAGGTCCATCTGCCGAAAGCTCAATGGAAGACCCTTGTACAAATGCTCCTGCTGCCATAATGACTTCACTATCATATCCCGGCATTGGCCATGGTTCCGGTGTAACATAACTGTCTACCGGTGCAGCAGCTTGAATCCCTTCACAAAATGCACATAATGCTTCTTTACTGCCAAATTCTACAGCTTGAATAATATCGTGTCTACTTTCTGTTCCGTTTGGAATGACTTTAAACCCTAATTTTTCGTAAATTTTCGCTGCAAAAATAGCTCCCTTTAATGCCCCTGCCGTTACCGTTGGAGCAAGGAAAAAACCTTGATAAAACGATTGAATGATACCAAGAGAAGCTCCCACTTCTTTTCCAAGTCCCGGAGAAGTCAAACGATATGCTGCATTTTCGACACATTCTTTTTTGCCGACAATATAGCCACCAATTGGTGCTAATCCACCACCCGGATTTTTAATGAGTGAACCAACAATCATATCAGCTCCCACTTCCAATGGCTCTTTTTCTTCCACAAATTCGCCATAACAATTATCTACCATACAAATAATGTCCGGTTTGATATCTTTGATAAAAGAAATTAATTCTCCAATACGTTGTACGGACAATGTTGGTCGTGTTGCATAGCCTTTCGAACGCTGAATTGTCACAAGTTTTGTACGTTCATTGATTGCATTTTTAATGCCTTCGTAATCAAACGAACCGTCCGAAAGCAAATCTACTTGTGCATATGTAATGCCATATTCAGCCAATGAGCCTTTTGCCGGACGGATTCCAATCACGGATTCTAAGGTATCGTATGGTTTTCCAACAGGAGATAAAAGTTCATCTCCCGGACGTAAATTCGACATTAACGCAAGTGCAAGTGCGTGTGTACCACATGTAATCTGTGGACGCACTAATGCATCTTCGCCTTTGAAACAATCAGCATACACTTGTTCCAATGTATCACGTCCCATATCGTTATAACCATATCCGGAAGACTGATTAAAACATTCAACACTTACTCTGTTTTTTTGTAAGGCACGAAGCACTTTTAATTGGTTCATTTCGGCAATCGTATCAATTTCTGCAAAACGTGCCTTTAACTCCGATTCGATTTGGGTTCCAAATGCGATAACTTCATCACTAAGCCCCAATTCTTTATATTGCTGTAATAAAAATGAATTCATAATTCTGTATGTTCTTTTCCTTTCTTCTATATATAAATGAGTCGTTCATTTTTAGAATACCTATTTTATGGCTTTATCCTTTTGATTTTCTATTAAGTATAGGAATATTTGTATTTTTATTATTTTAAGCTATGCAGTCTTATTTAGTCTTACTTTCTGAAAATTTATAACAATTCGTTTGTTACATAGCATTTCTTCTAAATGTACTCATTTGTAGTTTATAATACAAAAATATTTTTTTCTACTAAAATATGACACATATCCTCTAAAATTTTCGCTTCATCATAGTCATATTTTGATTTGTCAAACCAAAGAACATCACGTTCTCTGCGAAACCATGTGAGTTGTCGCTTTGCAAAATGACGTGTTTCACGTTTTAAAATATAAATGGCTTCTTCTAAGGAATAGATACCATCCAAATAATTTAAGATTTCTTTGTATCCTAATCCTTGCATGGAAACCATGTCTTGATGATAGCCCATTTCTTTTAATTTTGCAACTTCCTCAATAAGTCCTTGCTCTATCATAATATCCACACGTTTGTCAATACGCTTATACAAATGACTTCTCTCATCTGTTAAAACAAAGTATACAAAATTGTAAGGCGATTCTTTTTTTCGTTCTGTTTCGTTATGTTCGGAAATTGGTTTTCCTGTTAATTTATAAAATTCCAATGCACGAATCACGCGTTTTACATTGTTTGCATGAATTATTTTTGCAGAAACAGCGTCAACTTCCTGTAATTTTTCATGTAACGCCTCATTTCCATATGTGTTTGCAAAATTTTCAAGTTCTTTTCGATATGCTTCATCACTTTCCTGATTTGTAAAATCAATATCATACAAAAGGGCTTGGATATAAAATCCTGTTCCACCTACAATAATCGGAATTTGCCCCTTGTTGTAAATTTCTTCTAACGCTACCTTTGCCATTTGTTTAAAACGCACAATATGAAATTCTTCTTCCGGTAAAAGTTCATCTACCAAATAGTGCGTTACGCCATCCATTTCTTCTTTTGTTATTTTTGCAGAACCAATGTCCATGTATTTATATACTTGCATGGAATCAGCAGAAATAATTGCACCATTTACTTTTTTTGCAAGTGCAATCGACAGAGCTGTTTTTCCTGCTGCTGTTGGTCCTGATAAAATAATCATAGGTCTTTTTGTCATTAAATAATCCTCTTAAATTTCTTTTCTATTTCATATTTACTCATGGAGATAATCGTTGGACGTCCATGTGGACAATGATACGGATTCTCCAATGTGAGCAATTCTTCCATTAAAGTATCAAATTCTTGTAAGGTTAAGTTTTGGTTACCTTTTACGGCTGCTTTACACGACATAGAAGCAACTTTCTCAAGTATTACTTCGGGTGTAGCTTTTCCATTTAAGTTTGCAAAATCATCTAACATTTCAATAAACAATTCCTTCATATCTATATGAAACAGATTCGCAGGAATTGCTTGTATCATATATTCTTTTCCACCAAAGTTTTGTACTTCGTATCCCATTTTTTCGATTTGTGCTCGATATGTTTCAAGCATTAAAATTTCATTCGCATCTAATGTCAAAAGAATCGGTGGGCTAATGGCTTGTGAAGTAAATTCACGTTCTTTTAAAGTTGCTATGGTACGTTCATACAGCACTTTTTCATGTGCTGCGTGTTGGTCTACAATAAATAATTTCTGTTCAAATTCGACAAGCCAATAGGTTTTAAACAGTTGTCCAATAACACGATGCTCTTTTTTTGCTTTTTTTGTTAAAAAATCCGAATCCAACGAGGCAAGTTGTATTTGCTCATATACTTGTAAAGTATTCGTAGGAAAATTGGTATGTTCCTTTTCTAACATGGATTGTATAGAATCTGCTATTGGAATAGTTGTTTTCTGTTCTAATGTATATGCAGAAGCAGCAGTTTTTTGACTACCATTCAAACAACTAACAAACATTTGTTCTTGTTTTTCTGAATTTTCTTTTTGTAAAAAATCAGAACATTTTGTAGAAGTTGTTTTTGTATTCGATATTCGTGTTCTTGTCGGATATTTTGGTTCATAAGGACTGTCTTTTGCGATTGCTTCTCGAATTTCGTTTAATCTTCTTTGCTCAAATGGTTCAGGTATATGCTCTGTATAGGTTCGTGGGTAGCTTTGTGTTTGCTCTGCAATTGTAACCTCTGGTATCAATTCCTTTCCCGATAAAATGCGATACAGTCCTTCCGAAAGTAATTGATAAATTTCTACATTATGGTCAAAACGCAGTTCCATTTTCGTTGGGTGTACATTAACGTCTAAGATTGTTCCCTCAAATGTAAAATACAATACACAAAACGGATATTTATGTTGCATTAGAAACGATTTATAGGCTTCTTCAATGGATTTCGACAACAAAGCACTTTTAATATATCTGCCATTGATAAAATAAATTTCACAATTGCGATTTCCTCGTGTAATAATCGGTTTTCCAATATAGCCTTTCACAGAAAAATAATCATTTTGTATATCCACAGGAATAAGGGAAGACGCAATTTCCCTGCCAAATACATGATAAATTAAGTCTTTACTGTTTCCGTTTCCGGATGTATGCAACTTTGTTTTATTGTTTTGAATGTATTTAAACGAAATATCCGGATGAGAAAGTGCTAACTTTTCTACCATATCAGCAATATGCGTACTTTCCGTTTGGGCTGATTTTAAAAATTTTCTTCTTGCAGGTGTGTTATAAAAAATATCTTTAACTAAGAAGGTTGTTCCGTCCGGTGCACCGATTTCTTCTAATTCCACTTCTTTTGAGCCTTCGATACGATAGCGAACTCCTGTTAAGGCTTCCGGTGTTTTTGTAATTACTTCTACACGTGAAACTGCTGCAATACTCGATAACGCTTCTCCACGAAATCCAAGCGAAGACACACAAAGCAAATCTTCCACTCGTTTAATTTTACTTGTAGAATGGCGTAAAAACGCGAGTGGAACATCCTCTTTTGCAATCCCAAATCCATTATCGGAAATACGAATAAGAGCACTTCCTCCATCTTTAATTTCTACCGTAATTGCCGTAGCTTTCGCATCAATCGCATTTTCCACAAGTTCTTTTACAACAGAAGCAGGTCGCTCAATGACCTCTCCTGCTGCAATCTTATCAATGGTATCTTGACTTAATAATGCAATTTTTGACATATTTCTTATCCTTTACCATCTGTTTTTTACTTTATTTTGTAATTGATATAATTTATTCAATGCTTCTACGGGGGTTAAGTTGCCAATATCGACATTTCGAAGCTCATTGATAATATCATCATCTTTTATCGTATCAAAAAGGGAAATTTGTGTTAAATCGACTTCATCTAACTGTTCTTTCTTTTTTCGTTTTGTTGTCGTTTCTACGGACATATTTTTGACAACATCCGTAATATCATGTGCGATAAGTTCATTGACAATGCGTTTTGCACGTTCAATGACAGAATCCGGAAGCCCTGCAAGTTTTGCTACTTGGATACCATAACTTTTATCAGCTCCACCTTTGACGATTTTTCGTAAAAACACAATATCGTCGCCTTTTTCCTTAACAGCAATACAATAGTTATTTACACCATTTAGTTTCCCTTCAAGTTCCGTAAGTTCGTGATAATGTGTTGCAAAAAGTGTTTTTGCTCCAATCAGTTTTGGATTACTGATGTGTTCTACCACAGCCCATGCAATACTTAATCCATCAAATGTACTTGTACCACGACCGATTTCATCTAAAATCAATAGGGAATGGCTTGTAGCATTTCGTAAGATATTTGCAACTTCATTCATTTCCACCATAAACGTACTTTGACCGGAAGCTAAGTCATCCGAAGCCCCTACTCTTGTAAAAATACGGTCAACAATGGAAATATTTGCAGCAGATGCAGGCACAAAACTGCCAATTTGAGCCATAAGCACAATTAACGCCGTTTGTCGCATATACGTTGATTTTCCTGCCATATTTGGACCTGTAATAATGGCAACACGATGTTTGTGATTATCCAAATAGGTGTCGTTATCAATAAAAAGGTCATTGACTATCATTTTTTCCACAACCGGATGTCTTCCGTTTTTGATTTCCAATGTACCGTTTTCATTAATCTTTGGTTTACAATAATTATTGCGACTTGCCACAAGTGCAAGCGAAGCAAAGGTATCAATTTTCGCAATCGCTTTTGCTGTTGTTTGAATACGTCCCACATTATCGCTGATATGATTCAAAATATCTTTATAAAGTTCATATTCTAAAGAAGAAAGTCGGTCTTCCGAACCTAAAATCGTTTCTTCTAGTTCTTTTAATTCCGGTGTAATGTAACGCTCGGCATTTGTAAGGGTTTGTTTTCGAATATAGTAATCCGGTACCATATCTTTAAACGAATTTGTTACTTCTAAATAATATCCAAAGACTTTATTGTATTTGATACGCAAGTTTTTAATATGCGTTTTTTCACGTTCTGTCGCTTCTAACTCTGCAAGCCATGTTTTTCCTTCCGTTTTTGCTTTTCGCAATCGGTCAACTTCTTCATGATAATTGTCTTTTATAATATCTCCATCACGAACGGAAATCGGAGCTTCTTCTTGAATGGCATTGGATAAAAGCGTATAAATATCTTGCAAATCGTCTAATTCCGTTTTGATTTCCTGTACGAGTTCTCCGGATAAATCGTCTAATAACATCTTAATTGCAGGAAGCATTTGCAAAGAATTTCGAAATGCAATCAAATCTCTTGGATTTGCTGTCTGATACGTAATACGTGTAATAAGACGTTCCAAATCGTAAATCGGATTTAAGTATTCACGCAATTCTTCACGCACAATTTCGTGTTTATTTAATGAGGTAATAAATTCCTGTCTCTTTAAAATTTCTTTTTTATTGACAAGTGGCTGTTCTACATAAGAACGCAGTAAACGAGCTCCCATAGCTGTTCTTGTCTTATCTAATACCCAAAGCAAAGACCCTCGTTTTTGTTTTTCGCGTAATGTTTCGACGAGTTCTAAATTTCTTCTTGAAGAACTGTCAATAATCATATATTTTCCAATCGAATATGGATGAATCGTTAAAATATTCGATAAAGCGTTTTTTTGTGTTTCGTAGAGATATTTGAGTAATGCTCCACAAGCCACTACCCCACAATCGCAATCTTGCAGTCCAAGTCCTTCCAAGGAATGTACCTTAAAATGAGTTGTTAAAGTTTCTTTTGCCAAATCATCTCCAAAGTACCATGCATCTAATGCTGCAATTGTGATTCCAAGACGATTTCGAATATCGGAAATATCCACACCACTCATATAAAAGGCTTCATTACAAATAATTTCCGATGGTGAAAATTTATTCAATTCATCTAAGAGTTTGCGTTCGGAATCGAGTTCTGTTACAAAAAAATCGCCTGTCGTAACATCTACGATTCCTATTCCATATTTTTCGACAGAATATACAATCGACATCAAGTAATTATTTTTCGTTTCATCAAGGGATTGCATATCTATATTTGTTCCTGGAGTTGCAACACGAATGACTTCTCGTTTTACAATCCCTTTGGCATTTTTTGCATCTTCTACTTGTTCACAAATGGCTACTTTATAGCCTTTTTGTACAAGACGATTTAAATATGTATCTACGGCATGAAAAGGAACGCCACACATGGGTGCACGTTCCTCTAATCCACAGCTTTTTCCGGTTAATGTAAGTTCTAATTCTTTTGATACAGTACTTGCATCATCAAAAAACATTTCGTAAAAGTCACCAAGACGATAAAATAAAATACAGTCTTTGTAATCTTCTTTTGTTTTCAGATAATGTTGCATCATTGGTGATAATTCTGCCACGACTGTCTAATCCTTTCTATATGTTTGAATAATAGCTTCTGCTACTTTGATGCCATCCATTGCAGCAGAGGTAATTCCACCTGCATAGCCGGCACCTTCGCCACAAGGATAACATCCTTTTATTTCACTTTCGAATTGTTCATTTCTTAAAATGCGAATAGGAGAAGAAGTTCTGCTTTCTACTCCCGATAAAATCGCATCATATCTATTAAAATTTGGTATTATATGTGAAAAATGTTCCATTCCTGCAAGAAACGAAGTTTCCATATCAGAGCTTAACAATCCTCTTAAATTAGAAAAGCACGTCGCTCCTTTTGTATTCGAGGAAAATGCTCCATATGCTGTGGAAGTTTTGTTCACTTTAAAATCTCCATAGAGTTGTTGTGGAATTTTGCCATTACAAAGGAGATATGCTTTTTTTTCTAATTGTTCTTGAAAATACATTCCAATTAGTGGATTTTCGCAATTGTTTTTATCGGTCAAAGCGTTTATAAAATCTTCTTTTGTAACAGATACGATAATCGCACTATTGGCTGTCGAAGAATCGCGCTTCGAATAACTCATTCCATTGACAACCAGTTGATTCTCAACAGAGGAAGAATTTACGACATATCCTCCCGGACACATACAAAATGAATAGATACCTCGTGATTGTGTTCCATTTTGAAAATTTGCAGTTACTTTATAAGGTGCAGCAGGCAATCGCTGTTCTTTTTGTATTCCATACATAGCTTCGTTTATCATGCTTTGTGGGTGTTCCACACGAAATCCTACTGCAAAATTTTTTACCTCCATAGGCACTTGTAAGGTATGCAATGTCTGAAAGGTATCTCTTGCACTATGTCCAATCGCAAGGACAACAACGGAAGTATCAAATGTAAGTGTTTGGTTTGTAAGCGTATTTTTACAAATGACTTGTTTCAGACATTTGTTTTCAATAACAAAATCGTTTGCACAAGTATTAAAATATATTTGTACACCCTTTTCTAACAGATAGTTTCGCATATTTGCAATGACAGCACATAAAATATCCGTTCCAATATGAGGTTTATTTTCATATAAAATAGCTGTTGGTGCTCCAAATTTCACAAATGTTTCTAATACAAAACGATTGCGATACTTTGTATCTTTTACAAGGGTATTGAGTTTTCCATCCGAAAATGTACCTGCTCCACCTTCTCCAAACTGTACATTGGAATACGGATTTAAAACACCTGTTTCCCAAAAAGAAACGACATCTTTTGTACGTTCTTCTACGGTTTTTCCACGCTCAATTAAAATACATGGATATCCTGCTTCCGTCAAAACATACGCTGAAAATAAACCTGCAGGTCCTGCC
>JAFWXB010000229.1 GCA_017523185.1 Lachnospiraceae bacterium
AAATGGGGGTTTTATTTTATAGAGAGGAATCAAGGTATTTTTATATAAAAATTATAGAAAAACAATGTAAATTCCTTATTTTGATAACAAAAATAATAGTTTATAGTTATTTTTTCATTTGTCAAACTTACATTAAAAAAAGAAAAATATATTTTTTTCAAAAATAGAATAGTTATGAAGGTTTTTCAAAAATTATAATTGAATATCTATATGATACATTTCTATCCAATATAAAATTTGTAAATAGTAAGCGACTAACTGAGGTCCTGCCATAAGTTGCCCATACCAAGGCTTTCCTAAATCTTTTGCTTGTTCACAGAATACAGCTACTTTGTTTTTATCTACAAATTCGTGAAGTGGACAATCGGATTTGGAAAGTGCATTTAACAATGCCGAATTTACCATAGCTTCATATTGTGGGTCATATGTTTTTGGATAAGGGCTTTTTTTGCGTAAACGAATTTCTTCCGGAAGAAGTCCGGTTGCATAATCACGCAAAAGATATTTTGGTTCGCCACTAGCTGTTTTTATTTTATATGGAACATTAAATAAATATTCTGTTAAATCCTGATGTGCAAATGGAACACGAGCATCCATCCCAAAGAATGCAGCATCACGTTCTCCACGATTGACGAGTGTTTGCATAAAATAACGAATTGTTAAATAAAATGTTTTTTGATGTACAAGAAACGCTGGTGTATTTTCTCCGGGAAGTCCAATTTCACTACAAGTATTTAAGTATGCAGAGCGTATACATTCTTCTAATGGGAGACTTTCTATCAATCCTTCTTTTAATAAGACTTGTCGTGGGGTAATTTCTTTTGACCAAGGAAATGTTTTAGGGTCACTATCTGTATTGTGATACCATGGATAGCCACAGAAAATTTCGTCTGCACATTCTCCGGTAAAAATGATTTTATGATGCTTGCTTATTTTTTGGCAAAAATACAAATAAGACGAATCCACATCTGCCATTGCAGGTAAATCATGTGCTTTGACGGAAGTTTTCAGATAATTAAATTGGGCATCATTATTACAACTGTAAATTGTATGTGTTGTACCAAGTTGAGAAACCATTTTATGCACATAAGGGGCATCTAAAGCCGGTTGAAATGCATTTGCCTTAAAATGCTCATGACTGCTTTCAAATTCTAAAGAATATGTGGATAAATTCTCTTGATATGTTTTGGAAAGTTCGGCAGTTACAATGGAAGAATCCAGTCCACCCGAAAGTAAGCAACTAACAGGTTGTACGGCACTTTTTAGAGAATTTATGGATTGATGCAAAAGTTCTGCAATATGTTCTTTTGTATCTTCAATAGAATCTTTATGTTTTGCAATTTCAAAATGATGAAAGGCTTCCTCTTTAAAGAAATTTTTATTGTAACTTATCATGTGTCCCGGTTTTACTTCAAAAATATTTTTAAAAATAGCACTTCCCGGAATACGAGCAGGACCAAGTGCAATTAATTCTGTAAGTCCTTGTTTTGTTAAAATCGGTTTGATATCCGGATAACAGAATAATGCTTTTATTTCAGAAGCAAAGACAAATGTTTGGTGAATTTGAGAGTAAAATAGAGGACGTAATCCCAAAGCATCACGAAACAGATAACAAGTTTCATTGCTTTCATTATAGATAGCTAATGCAAATGCACCACGCAATTTTTTAATAAATGTAACACCATAAGTAATAAATGCACATAAAAGAAGTTCTTCTAAAGATAAGTTGTCTGTAATGACTTGTTTTTCTTGCAAATCTTGTGCAATGTCATTTGTATTGCTGATAAATCCATCAAATAAAATGGTATATGTGTTATTTCGAAATTTTTTTGTAGTAGGTTGTGTTTCATGTGGGAATTTATCGGGAATGTATCCTGCCATAAGAAAATTTTGGTTAAAAGCACCATGTGGAAATAGATAAAACGATTGTTCGTCCTTGCCACGATGAAGAAGCGTTTGGGACATCGCATGAATTGTCTTTGTGCAAAAGTCATTATCTTTAGAATAGGTAATGTTTGGTTGGAAAAAACCGGCAATACTACTCATAAATCATTTATCTCCTAAAAAATAACTCTTAAAACTCTTAGAAAGTATATGATGGAAAAGGAGAAATATGACAGTTTATTTGGAAAAAGTGTATTTGATAAGAATTCGATAAATTTGGATGAAATAGTGGTAAAAATAAAAAATACTTGTACCTAATATATTGAGTATGTTATATTAAAAGTATAAATAATATGAGTTCGATAGTTATAATTTTTTTGTATAAAAATAATTAAGAAGAAAGGTTTTGATAAAACGGATAAATGAACTATATTTTGTGCAATTTTTTATATTTTATCAATTATAGTATTAAAAAATATCTGTTTTTTCTTATTTGTCAAACTTATGTTATTTAGAAAAATATAATAATTTTATGAATAGAAATTGAAAAGAAAGGAGGGAGAAGTATTATTAGTGTGGTGTAGTTTATAAAATAAAAATGAAAGGAAAAAATGATGAAAGAAAAAGTAAAAGCGAAAAAGCTGTTAGCTGTTATTAGTAGTTTGGCATTGATTTTGCAATTAGTATTATCTGCTTTTCCACAGATAATAACTGCAAATGAAGAAGAAAAAGTAACATTTGATGTTACATATAGTACAGAAGAAGTAAAACGAGGTGATGAAATTACAGTTGCAGTTCAGATGCCGGAAAATAATGGACAAGCCTTAGAAGCAGAACTGCAATATGATAGTGAAAAATTAGAACTTGTAACAAAAGCACAAGGAGATGGTCTTAATGGTGCAAATGGAGATACTGCATTTGCTGATGTTACAAGTTTAGATGGAAAAGTAAAAGTAGTAGCAATCTTAATGAATGTAGATACACATTTTAAAGGTGGAGAAATTTTAAATGTAACATTTAAGGTAAAAGATACTGCAGCAGTAGGTGAAGCTGGTATTAAGTTTGTTGTAAATGAATTAGCTTATGAAAGCAAAACAGAAGTAGAAGGTCAATTAGACCCTCATACAATTACAGGTATTGTTTCTGAAAACGCAGATGTAATGGTAATTATTCCATTAACAAGTTTAGTATTAGATAAAACAAGTGTGGCATTAACAAAAGGAGAAACAACAACATTAACAGTAGAACAACAACCGGAAGATGCAATAGTAGATAGTTTTATATGGATATCATCAAATTCGGAAGTTGCAACTGTAAAAGATGGTGTTGTAACTGCAAAAAAAGAGGGAACAACGGTTATTACATGAAAAACAGCAAATTGCAGCAGATATTGATAAAGATGGAAAAGTAACTGTTCGTGATATGCTTCGTATGATGCACTATATTAGTGGAGCAAGTAGTACATTATAATAAAAAAGGGGTATTGGGAAATATTTCCCAGCCCCTTATTTTTTGTCATTACATTGCTTCATCAAGTGCTTTGCGACAAGCTTTTGCTAATTGGTCACCACAAGAAGTATTTTTGTAACCACAGCAAATACCACCTAATTTTGCTTCGACTTCTTCAACTGTAAGACCTTCTACAAGTTTGGATACTGCTTGTAAATTGCCATGACAGCCACCTGTAAATTTTACATTGTGTACTACATTGCCATCTAATTCAAGTTCAATATAGGAAGAACAAGTTCCTTTTGTTTTATAAGTATATGCCATAAAATTTCTCCTTTTCTAATGATGTTATGATACGTTAAGTGATTTTTAAGAAAAATCAGTATGTTTTATTGTTGTGTTCTTACTATATCATTTTTTTGTATGACTTGTAAAGTAGAATCCGTGCAAAAGAGATTGGGGTGTCACAAAAGTAATTTTTTCTATTTAAAATATATAGCTGTTAATAAATTGTTTACAAAACATTTACGAGTTTTTCTTGAGAATCAAGCGTTTAAGTGGTAAAATATTTGATAATGTGCCTCAATGGACAATTAGGGATAGGTAGGGCAGTCCATCGAATTTAATTAAAGGAGCATGAAATGGGAATTTTTGACAAACTCTTTGGAACTCATAGTGAAAGAGAATTAAAAAGAATTTATCCGATTGTGGATAAAGTAGAATCTTTAAGAGATAGTATGATGGCTCTTTCTGATGATGAGTTAAAAGCAAAAACAAAAGAATTTAAAGACAGATTAGCAAAGGGAGAAACGTTAGACCAGCTTTTACCGGAAGCGTATGCAACAATTCGTGAAGCTGCACGTCGTGTACTTGGTATGGAGCATTACAGAGTACAGATTATTGGTGGAATTATTCTTCATCAGGGACGTATTGCAGAAATGAGAACCGGTGAAGGTAAAACATTAGTATCTACACTTCCTGCATATTTGAATGCATTAGAAGGAAAAGGTGTACACATTGTAACCGTTAATGATTATCTTGCAAAACGAGACGCAGAATGGATGGGACAAGTTCACGAATTTTTAGGTTTGAAAGTGGGTGTTGTATTAAACCATTTAAAACCTGAAGAGAGAAAAGAAGCTTATAACTGTGATATCACATATGTA
>JAFWXB010000002.1 GCA_017523185.1 Lachnospiraceae bacterium
AAGTTGTTCAAATTGAAGACTTAAATTTGCATTTTACAGGCGATTTTCATGCTATTACTTCTGCGAACAATTTGATTGCAGCATTGTTAGATAACCATATTCAGCAGGGAAATGAATTAGGAATTGACCCAAGACAAGTGACATGGAAACGTCGTCTTGATATGAATGACAGAGTGCTTCGCAATATTGTAGTTGGACTTGGAAATAAAATGGATGGTGTAGTGCGAGAAGACCATTTTGTAATTACAGTAGCATCTGAAATTATGGCAATTCTCTGTCTTGCAGATGATATGAACGATTTAAAAGAACGTCTTGGAAGAATTATTGTAGCATATACATTTGACGGAAAACCGGTAACAGCAAAAGATTTAAAAGCAGTAGGTTCTATGGCAGCACTTTTAAAAGATGCTTTAAAACCAAACTTAATTCAGACATTAGAACATACACCTGCGATTGTACATGGTGGACCATTTGCTAATATTGCACATGGTTGTAATAGTGTGCGTGCCACAAAGACAGCATTAAAATTAGCAGATTATGTAATTACCGAAGCAGGATTTGGAGCAGACCTTGGAGCAGAAAAATTCTTTGATATTAAATGTCGTAAAGCAGGTTTAAAACCGGATGCTGTGGTACTTGTAGCAACAATTCGTGCTTTAAAATACAATGGTGGAGTTCCAAAAGCACAGTTATCAGAAGAAAATTTAGATGCTTTGGAAAAAGGTATTGTAAATTTAGAAAAACATATTGAAAATTTACAGAAATATGGCGTACCTGTTGTAGTAACATTAAATTCTTTTGTAAGTGATACAAAGGCAGAAACAGATTTTGTTGAAAAATTCTGTAAAGAAAGAAATTGTGAATTTGCGTTATCTGAAGTTTGGGAAAAAGGTGGCGAAGGTGGTATTGCTTTAGCTGAACAAGTGCTTCAGACTTTAGAACAAAAAGAAAGCAATTTTAAAGTATTGTATGAAGATGAGCTTTCTTTAAAAGAAAAAATTGAAACCGTTGCAAAAGAAATTTATGGTGCAGATGGTGTTACATATAGTGCAGCAGCAGAAAAAGAATTAAAACGTATTACAGAACTTGGTATGGGTAATTTACCTGTTTGTATGGCAAAAACACAGTATTCATTATCAGATGATGCAAGCAAATTAGGACGTCCAAGTGGATTTATGGTAAATGTACGTGAAGTATATGTATCTGCAGGAGCCGGATTAGTCGATTTAATATCTTTCAACCGATATGCGTGGGAAGGCAGGATAATTGCGGATAGAGCCAATTCGATAACGTATACAATATCCACTCATCAGACCTTGAAGACAGTTATCACGAAGCATAGAAACCAGCCTCACTATCTTATGACTTTATTATATGCAGAAAATAGTGATTGTGAAGGTTCTCCGAAGCAAATGACTCTCGGAGACATAAGTCCTGACTTCAAGATAGATGCTTTCGATGCAGAGGTGCTGGAAGAAGATTTCGACAGGATTATGCAGGGAAGTATCAGCAGGACAGATGGTTATAAGCATTACATCGTTGCTTACACGGCTGATCATCATGCAATAATGAAAATCGAACTTCTGCTTTTAGATAAAGATTTTGCTGTTGTTGATCAGCTTGATTTGATTGAATA
>JAFWXB010000230.1 GCA_017523185.1 Lachnospiraceae bacterium
GCAAGATGAGCGCCGCGGCGAACAGACTTGCCGTCAAAAATACAAACATCAGTTTAAGCAGGGTGCTTTCATTGCAAGCGGATAAGCGCTTCATCTCAACCTCCTGCCGCTTCGACGACGTGCTTCATCAAAATGCTCTGTAGTTACGCCTACAATTAAATAATCACCTAAATCTTTGGCACGTTTTAATAAATTATAATGACCTTGATGAAATAAATCAAATGTTCCATATGTGATTACTTTTTTCATTTGTACTCCTTTTTTACAATTTTTAATATTTAATCAATTATATAATATAATATATATACCTTAACTTTTATATCGGCAACTTCTAATTTTTCTTAACCTTTATCTATGAATAGGTTTTATTTTCCAATTAATAAACTTTCATTACATCTATTCTATTTTTCGAGCTATACATTCTTTTTCACAAAATGCTACTCCATAGCATACCACATTGCGAAAACCCTTTAAAAATTGTCGTGCATATTGCTTAACATCTATCTGTTGTAATGCTGTTTTGGCATCTGTTTCCATTTCATTTTCATTCTTAGAATGTTTTACTTCCATAAGTAATACTTGACGCTGTTTTCTATCTTTTACTACAATATCAGGTCTGCCTAGTCCATATTCCTTATTAGATTCTACTCCATATCCTGCCCCTACAAAAATACCTGCTAAAAATGCATGATAATAATCTTCTCTATAATCATAATAACTAATCGTCTCAAATAACAAATCCGTTACAAAGTCAGATACCTCTTGTTCGTTTCCACTCCAAAAAGCATCAAAAATTGGTTTTCTATCTAATTTTTTGACATTATCCGTAAACCATGTTGCAATTGTTTCTGCAAAAATAGTCTTTACTTCTTCATTAGGAATTCTTAAATACGTTTTTCTTTCTATATTTTCTATTTCTTCTTCCAATATTTGTTGTTCTTTAATATTATTTGTATCATCTTCTAAAACAACTTTTTCTTCTATTAATTGTATTTGGTTTTCAGAAAATTGCATATCTTTCTGCTTTGCCTTTTCCATATCTCTTACCTCAGGAATTGCCTTTGTTAAATAACCCGTTAAATACAAAATACTCCACAAATTATCTTCAGAACAATGAAGTACATCATACGTTAAATCTTCTATAACTTTTTCACAAATATATCCACCTGATAAAAGCGTTTCAAACTTAGCATAAATATCAAAATCAGTACGGTCAATAAAACTGCGAATAATTCCATTATGGCTTGTATTTTTCCAATAATTTTCCGGAAAAGCATTTGGAGAATATTGCAAATCTCGTACATAATTCAATACATCCCAAGGACAATAAATTTCTGTTTTTCCAAAACAATAACCATTATACCATTTTTTTATTCTTCTTGCGTACTTTTCTAATTCTGTTTTTCTTAATAACTCTAATACTTCATTTTCTGTAAATCCAAAATATTGACTATATTGTTCTGAAGAAATCGAATTTGAGGAAAAATTATTTAAACCTGTAAAAATACTTTCTTTTGCAATGCGAAGACAGCCTGTAATTACTGCAAATTTTAAATATGGATTTGTTTTAAAAGCCTTTCCCATAAAAACACGAATTACATCCATCATTTCTCGATAATAATTATTTTCATTCGCTTGTGCTAATGGAACATCATATTCATCAATTAAAATAATTACCTTTTTTCCATAATGATTTTTTAATAGACTAGATAAATAATATAAACTATTTATTACTTCTTCTTCAGTAACTGCTTTAGATATCAAACGATAAAATAACTCTTTATTCTCTTGAGAAATATTTGGACTATCTATTAAATATTCATGAGAAATACACCAATCAGATATAAGTATTTTTAACCTTTCAAACGCACTTTCAAAATTTAGCCCTTCTGCGTGTTTTAATGTCAAAAATAATACAGGATACTGATTCATATACTTTTGACATAATTCTGTATTTTTTGCAATTTGTGTACCTTCAAAAATAGCTTTGCTATCTTCACTAATATCAAAAAATTCTTGTAACATACTCATAGTAAGGGTTTTTCCAAATCTGCGTGGGCGAGTAAATAAATAAACTTCACCTCTTTCATTAAGTAATTCCTCAATAATTGCAGTTTTATCAATGTAATATGCTTCATCTTCACGCATTTTTCGAAAACTATCATTTCCAATTGGCAATCTGATTCGGTTCATAATTTCCTCTCCATTTCCTTTAATTCCTCATCTTCCGGTAACATCTTTTGAAGCTGTGCTATAATTCCCTTTGCTTCTTCATGCATACCATTTTCTATTAATAATCGGATTTGGCTTTTAATTTGTTCTGCTAATGCTTTCATTTCTTCTGTTTCTTTACTTACCGAACTTGATGTATCACAATTCGTTTTATGTGCATTTTTATCATACTCAACTTCTTCACTTTGAATAGCTTCTGGTAATAATTTACGAATCACTTCCATTGCTTGATGCATATTGTTACCATCTTGTTCAGCTTTTATCATTTCATCACAGAAATATTGCCACATAGGTCCATGTGCAAACATTATTTGAAGCACTTCTTTTAGTATTTTTTCATTTTCTGATAAGTCACTTCTTTCATTTTTGCTTTCTGCTTTATTTATTAAACCCCTACAATTTATGTTATCTTGATTTATTATATCCGTTCTATTTATAAACTGAATTAACATAGGTACAATATCTTCAAATACATATAAATGATGTCCTCTCCATTCCAACTTATGAAAGTATTTCTTTAAATAGCTTGTATCTCCTCTACGAAGACCAATACAAATCAACATGGAATATACCGATTTTTTCATAACAATATCAAAACAATCTGCTACAAATGGTGCAGAACGTTGTAATAAAAGTAATGGCTGATTTTGTTTAAAAAATACTTCCCATTTAAAATAATTTATAATATGTTGTTCTGCTTCTTCATTTTTTTCTAACCAATAGCAAAACCATGCCATATATAATTCTGCAAATGCATGAAATAATTGTGTATTTCGATTATCTTTTAATGCTTCTTTACAGGCAAAAAGCCCTTCTTTATGTTTCCACGTTTCTTTCCATGCTACAATTTTTCCTGCATAAAAAACACCTAAAAAAATATCAGAACATACTTCATAATTTTCTTTGATTCTTTTCAAACAATTTTCAGACAAATCATATAATTTTTGCCATTCTTGTACAGTACGATGTTCTTGAGCTAATTGTACATACCAACGTAAATTATTAGGTTCTTCTTTTATCATTTCCTCTAACAATACTTTATTTCGCTCATAATGCTTCCACAAAGCCTCTTTTGTTTCATACACATAACCAAAATGGTCTACTACTGCATGAAGCCCTTTATTTTTAGCATAAATAGGTGTTAAATATTCATGTATTTTACTTACAAATTGTGTATCTGAAGTTAATTTTATCATACGAGATACTACGGAATCTGTATATTGACTGGCATTACTATCTAAATAATTACGCTGGATATAACTGGCACATTCATATTTTTTATATTCCCCACTTTTAAAAAAATTAATTAATTCTTTTGTATCCGTAAACCATTCATCATCATCTAAATACAAATACCATTCACCATGTGCATATTTTAATGTTTCATTTCTGGCTTTCGCTAAATCGTTACACCATGTAAACTTCTCTAAAACATCTGCATATTTCTTCAGGATTTCTCGGACATCTTTCTCACAACCGGTATCTATAATAATAAGTTCACTTGGTATTGCTTTACGAATCGATATTAAAGAATCTAAACATTTTTTAATAGTATCTCGACGATTCGATACTAATAAACCAATTGATAAAATAATTTTTTCTTTCATATCTATAATTATTCCTTATAAATTATATTGTTTTTAGAAAATTTACCC
>JAFWXB010000231.1 GCA_017523185.1 Lachnospiraceae bacterium
AAATATTACTCAAGAACAATTAGCAGAAAAACTATATATCACAGATAGAGCTGTATCAAAATGGGAAAGAGGTTTATCTTTACCAGATGCTGATAAGATGTTAGACTTGTGTAATATACTTGATATAAATGTCAATGAACTTTTAAATGGTGAAAGAATTGATATGAAAGATTCATTGAATGAACATATTAAACCCAAAGATTTATATCCAAATGAAACTATGGAATATAAAAATATTATTGTATCATGTGCAAAAGATAGCAATATATGTGGACCCAAAAAACAAAATTATTATGATAAAAATTTATTTGTATCTCCATTAGATGAAGATAGTGAAGAACATTTTGCATTTTTTCCAAATGGAGATATTGTAGGTCTTACAGAAAAAGGGGATTATACCATAAAAATATTAGGGTTAGATTCATATAAATTGAAACAAGCAAGAGCAGCAGTATATCAAGTTTGCCAATATTGTGATGAAGAATTATTAAATTGGTATCTTGAAATGCATGAAGGAAAGTTAGAACCATTTATTGATGTCATTCGTTATTATAAAAAATCATCATAATACATAAGAAAGCAGGTTTATATGAGAACAACAGAACTAAGAGAGGGAATACGTGATGGTATCCCCATTTGTCTTGGTTACATTTCCGTATCCATGGCATTTGGTTTAACTGCTGTAAAGTCAGGAATGCCCATTTGGGCAACCGTACTGATTTCCCTTACGAATTTAACAAGTGCAGGGCAATTTGCAGGCACAAACTTACTTGTAGCACATGGAAGCTATTTAGAACTTGCCATTACTACATTTATTATTAATATTCGTTATTTTTTAATGTCACTTTCCGTATCGCAGAAAGTCGAAAAAAACTTTGGAACAAAAGAACGATTGATTTCTTCGTTTGGAATTACAGATGAAGTCTTTGCAGTATCCATGCAACGAAGAAAAGAATTGAGTTTTCCGTATATGGTAGGTTTAATTGCGACACCGATTTTTGGGTGGAGTTTAGGAACACTTATTGGTGCAGTTGCAACTTCTTTGTTACCGGAGGCATTATCTGATGCAATGGGCATTGCCTTATATGGAATGTTTATCGCAATTATTGTACCACCGGCAAGAGAACATAAAAATATTCTATTTGCAGTTATTTTAGCAATTTTAGCAAGCTATGCGTTTACTTATATTCCAATTTTATCTGTATTTTCGGGTGGTTGGTCTGTCATTATAATTACAATTGCAGTAAGTGCATTAACAGCATGGGTATTTCCAATACAAGAAGAATAAATAAAAAAGAAAAGGATAGAATTTAAAATAAATATGGATATAGGATACATACTGATAGGAATTGCAATTATGGCAATTATGACATATTTGATTCGTGTTGCCCCAATGGTTATTTTTCGAAAAAAAATAGAAAATGTACGAATCAAATCATTTTTACATTACATACCATATACGGTACTTTCGGCAATGACATTTCCTGCGATTTTTTCAAGTACCCAATCAGAACTTGGGGCAATTGCAGGTTGTGTTGTAGCAGTTTTATTGGCATATTTAAAAAAGGGATTATTAGTGGTGGCATTAGGTGCAGCAGTTACAGTTTATATTGTGTCATTGTTGCCGTTTTAATAAAATATAATAAAACAAAAGTATAAAAAATTAGGAGAATGTTATGGAAAAAAACGCACAAGATAATTTAATATGGGTAGATATTTTTGATAATGAAATCGGATATGGAAAAAAATTAGAAACACATGTAAACGAACAATTACATCGAGCATTTTCTGTTTTTTTTGTGTATGACGGAAAAATGTTACTTCAACGCAGAAATATGCAAAAATATCATTCCGGTGGTTTGTGGGCAAATGCATGTTGCTCGCATCCGAGATGGGGAGAAACTTTAGAAGAAGCGATTCAAATACGAATGGAAGATGAACTTGGTATTCCAAAGGGAAGTTGTAAGCCACAGGAATTATTTTCATTTACGTATTATAGTCGTTATGATGGTTTGAGTGAGTATGAATTTGACCATGTATTTTTAACAGATTACCATGGGGAAATTCAAGCAGATACAGATGAAATTATGGAAACAAGATGGGTAGCATTAGAAGATTTACAAAAAGAAATGCAAGAAACCCCGTCTCATTTTTCTACATGGTTTTTAATTGCAGCACCAAGAGTAATTGCTTATGTTATGAATCAATAAAAAGGTATTGCAGATATTTGTATGCATATACAAATGAAAACGATATGACTTTGATAAATATAAAGAATTAGAAAAATGATACATTAGTTTGATAAATATTAAAACTTATTTTAAGTTTATATTATAAAAAGGAGAGGTTCCATGTTGTTAAGAAAACTATATTACAGAATCCGTCAATTTGCATTTAGTGCATTTATGTGTATAGCTCCAACTCGTGATTCGATAGTAATTGCAGGAGCAGGAAGTATTTATAAAGTTCCAAAACTGATAAAAGAACAAGGATTAAAAAAAGTTTTTATAATAACAACTTCCGGATTTCTTCGACGTGGCAGTTTACAAGCATTTTTTGAAGCATTTCAAACAGAAAATATAAAATTTATAATTTTTGGAGAAGTACAACCTGACCCAACGATAAATTGTATAGAAAAAGCAGTAGATATTTATCAGAATGAACATTGTGAAGCAATTGTAGCAGTTGGTGGAGGCTCTGTTATTGATTGTGCAAAAGCAGTAGGAGCACGTATTGCAAGACCGAAAAAAACTCTTTTGCAGTTACAAGGTTTGTTAAAAGTGATGAAAAAAATTCCAAGTATTTATGCAATTCCTACAACAGCAGGAACAGAGTCAGAAGCGACGGCAGGAGCAGTTATTACAAATGGAGAAAACCATTATAAATATACTGTTTTAGACCTTTGTCTTGTGCCAAAATATGCGATTTTAGATGCAGAGCTGACAACAACGCTTCCATCATCTATAACAGCTGTAACAGGCATGGACGCACTTACACATGCAATAGAAGCATATACAAATCGTTTTGCTTCACCAAAAGCACGAAAAAATGCAAAAGTTGCAGTAAAACTTATTTATAAAAATTTATTAAAAGCATATGAAAATGGAAATGATATAGAAGCAAGAGAAAATATGTTATTAGCTTCTTACTACGCAGGAATTGCGATTAACAACAATTTTGTTGGGTATGTTCATGCGATTGCACATGGCATTGGTGGTTTATATGGTGTGCCACATGGAAAAGCAAATGCAATTATTTTACCTTATGTATTAGAATATTATGGAAAAGCAATTGAAAAGAAATTAGCAGAACTTGCAGATGTAGCAGGCATTAAAGGTAATACACAAAAAGAACAAGCGAAAGCATTGATTACATCTGTTAGAAACTTAAATAAAAAAATGGGAATTCCTGAAAAAATTGAAGAATTAAAACGAAAAGACTTTCAAATGCTTGTACAGAGAGCCGTAAAAGAAGCAAATCCAACATATCCTGTACCAACAATTTGGACAGAAAAAGAATTTGGATTAGTAATAAAGAGATTAAAATAAAGATATAATAATAATTGAGTAAATACTGAAAATTGTAAAAAAATATGTTTAATATATTTGTACGATATCATGTATTTACTCAATTTTATGATTTACAATATATAAAAAATACATAATTTTTTTAAAATTTCATAGAATAAAAAGAAGAATAGTTTCTACTTTAAATATAGAAAAATCAAGTGGTAATAAAGAGGAATTCTATGCGATTATCAAAAAAATATCAACTTCCATTTAACATAAAACTCGTTTTATTATTTTTACTTACATTACTTATATTATGTATTTTATATTTTGGTGGCAAAAGTGATTGGAAATTTTCAAATAAAAAAGAATCTGCTACTATGCAAGCATTTTTGAATATTGCGTTAGAACCTCTTGGAACTACCATGTATGTTTGGGGTGGTGGTTGGAATGAAGAAGATACCGGTTTAGGTGCATCTTCCGAACGAATAGGCATAAGTCCTGCATGGGAAACATTTGCAAAGCAACAAACTTCCGATTATGATTTTGAAGATTATCGTTTTGAACGTGAGAAAGGATTAGATTGTTCGGGCTATATTGGTTGGATTGTGTATAATCTTTTTGAAACAGAAGATAATCAAGAAGGGTATGTAGTAAAATCAACAGAAATGGCAGAAAATTTTGCATATCGTGGGTGGGGAACACTCATTCAAAATCCAAAAGAATTTTTAGTAGGAGATATTGTAAGTATGGAAGGTCATGTATGGATTTGTCTTGGTACTTGCAAAGACGGAAGTGTTCTGCTGATTCATTCAAGTCCTCCGGGCGTATCTGTTTGTGGAACTTCTCTTGTAGAACAAAAACCTTTTCAAGATGACAATCAGAATGATACAGCAGATACAAATCAATCTCAAAATGCTTCACAAAGTCAAGCTGTTCTTCTTGCAACAAAGTTTATGACAATGTATTATCCAAATTGGCAGGAAAAATACCCAAACCGAGAAGTGCCAAGTAGCTATTTAAAAGAAATAAGTGTGATGCGTTGGAATCATCATACATTATCTGATGCAGAAGAATATCAGAAATTGAGTGCAGAAGAAGTCATTACACAATTAGAAAAGTAGGAGAATCTTATACATATATGTATACAAACAGAAAAATAATAGACATACAAAATATGACAAAAATTGCATTATGTACAGCAATTCTTTGCATATCTTCCTATCTTGTGATTCCATTGCCATTTACACCGATTGTAATTAGTATACAGACTGTAATGGTAAATCTGATAGGACTTATTTTAAAACCAAAATCGGCAGTTCTTACAATTCTCATGTATTTATGTATGGGAATCATAGGATTGCCGGTTTTTTCAGGTGGAAGTGCAGGAATTGGAAAATTGATTGGACCAACAGGAGGATTTTATTTTGGTTTTTTCTTTGCAGTTATCATTATTAGTTTGTTAAAAGGGAAAAAGCCAAATAAAATACGTTATGCGATTGTAACAATATGTTTGGGAATACCAATGCAGCATTTTTTTGCAATTTTATTTATGTGTTTATATAATGGATTTCAGGTAAAAACAGCATTGTTTACAGTATCTGTTCCGTTTTTATTTGGAGATATTCTAAAATGTATCTTGGCTTCAGTTATTGCAGTAAAATTGAATAAAATATTTATTGATTCTTAAAAGAATAAGTAATTGTTTTTAAATTTCTCTTTTCAGATATTCTGATTAAGAAACAATAATTTAAGTTTATCTCGTTTATAGAGAAAGAAGTTTTGACCTATAAGATAAAAATCAGATTTTTCTTGACCTTGTAATAATGGGGTGGTAGTATGTATAAGGTTTGAGAGTGACAGCAGCACTTATCAACTATTTTTTGTATTAAGAAATGTATTGCAATAAAAAGAAAAAAGTTATTTATTGTAAGCATAAAATTTCGCTTTGCGAAAAAAAACACAGATGCATTTGCGATTAAGCAAATTTAGAAAAGACCATAAATAAAATGGCTTTTACTGGAAAAAGGAGGAAAAAGCAATGCACAACAAAAAATACTTATCAGAACTGGTACTCACCGGTTTATTTTCAGCGATTATTATTATCATGGCATTTACACCACTTGGATATATTCCATTAGGTATTATTAACGCAACAATTATTCAAATCCCTGTTATTATTGGTTCGCTATTTTGTGGACCGAAAAAAGGAGCATTTCTTGGATTTTTATTTGGATTTACCAGCTTTTTAAAAAATACAATTATGCCGGCATCTTTATCAGCCTTTGTATTTTCACCAATTTTAGCAGCAAGTCAAATTGGGACGATTGGTATTTTATATAGTACATTTATCTGTTTTGTACCAAGAATTTTAGTAGGTGTGCTTCCATATTTTATTTATATAGGATTGCGTAAACTTATTAAAGTAAAAGCAGTAAACTTTGGAATTGCAGGTGTATTAGGAGCATTTGTAAATACAGCACTTGTTATGGGTTCTATTTTTATTTTATATAAAGATGCATATGCACAAGCACTTAATGTAGACCCAAATGCCGTAGCAGGTGTGATTGGTGGAATTGTAAGTTTTAATGGTGTAATTGAAGCCATTCTTTCCGGTTTTATTGTATCAGCAGTAGGTGTTGTATTAAATAAAATTAAACCAATTAAATAATCTTTTTAAAATATACATATAAAGAACTGCTGCTTATATGATATAATTACATAAAAATAATATATATTTGATAATTAAGATGGTATCTGTTTTTCTTATTTATCGAATTTATGTTAAAATATGAAATAAATAAGTAAGTGGATTATAAATATCCACTTTATTTAAAATTAGGAGAACATATGTTAAAAGGAAAAACAGTCGTATTAGGCGTAACAGGCAGCATTGCTGCCTATAAAATCGCAAATTTAGCGAGTGCACTTGTAAAACTTCATGCCGATGTGCACGTAATTATGACACAAAATGCAACGAATTTCATTAACCCAATTACATTTGAAACATTAACAAGTAATAAATGTTTGGTAGATACATTTGACCGTAATTTTCAATTTAATGTAGAACATGTATCACTTGCTAAGCGAGCAGATATTTTTATGGTAGCTCCGGCATCAGCAAATGTGATTGGAAAAATTGCAAATGGAATTGCAGATGATATGTTGACAACAACAATTATGGCAAGTAAATGTCCAAAACTTATTTCACCAACCATGAATACAAATATGTTTGAAAATGCGATTGTACAAGATAATCTGAAAAAATTAGAACATTATGGTTATGAAATTATCAATCCTGCAAGTGGCTATCTTGCTTGTGGAGATACAGGTGCAGGTAA
>JAFWXB010000232.1 GCA_017523185.1 Lachnospiraceae bacterium
TAGTCACAGTAGGGGCATCAAAGAAAAACTATGTGTTTGTTGTTCCTGTTTGTGAAGAACTGAATTTGAAAAAAGCAGCGAAAGCAGTTGGAGAAAAAAGTATTGAAATGATAAAGTCAAAAGAATTATTACCATTAACAGGTTATATTCATGGTGGTTGTTCTCCAATTGGTATGAAGAAATTTTTCACAACAACAATAGATGAATCAGCAAACGAATGTGAAACAATTATTTTTAGTGGTGGAAAAATCGGATATCAAGTAGAAGTTACGTTAGAGGATTTAAAGAAAGTGATTCGATTTGAATTAAAGGATATTTGTGATTGAGTTTTATATTTTCTTATAAGAACGAAGATGAATTATGAATATTCATTGTATATGTGAGAAAATAAGACATGAAATAATAAATGATGGAAAGTAATTGGAGGAAAGTTATGCATTTTAGGTATTGTCCTTATTGTGGGAGTGAATTAACGCAAAGAAGAATAGGTGATGAAGGTATGATTCCTTTTTGCGAAAAATGTGATATTCCTTTATGGGATATGTTTACAACCAGTATTATATGTGCTGTTGTAAATGAGTGTGGAGAAGTTGCACTTTTACGACAAAATTATGTTTCAACAACAAGCTATGTTTGCGTTGCAGGAATTATGAAAATGGGAGAATCAGCAGAAGAAACTGCGATTAGAGAGATAAAAGAAGAACTTGGTTTAACAGTAGAAACGTTAAAATATATACAAAGTTATCCTTATGAGAAAAAAGAATTGTTGATGTTAGGTTATTTGGCAAAAGTAAAAAAAGAAGAGTTTGTCTTATCTTGTGAAGTGGATTCAGCAGAATGGGTAAAATTCGAAGATGCATTAGGGAAGATGCGAAAGGGAAGTATTGCTTGGCAATTAGTAAAAAAGGTAATTGAAGAAATTTCCTAGTAACACTATCTAAATTTTTTTGTAAAAATTAGTTATTTTGTCAATATTATAGGAATTTAACTTATATTATAATGTTTGATAACACGAAATTAACGTGAAAATTGCAACAAAAAATAAAGAAAAGGAGAAAAAAGTATGAAAAAGCAATTGAAAAAACGTGTTGTCAGTATTGTTATGACATTTGTAATGCTTTTTACAGTTATTGGTGTTTTACCACCTGTAAATGTACAAGCAGAAACAACAACATCATTAACAATGCACTTTAATTGTGGAGATACTGCATGGGAAGATGTATATGCGTATCTTTGCGTAGGTGGTTCTTGGAACAAAGTTCCAAACTACGAATATGCAGGAACTTGGCCGGGAGCTGAAGTAGAAGCCAATACTGCAAATGAAAGTTGGTACAGTTTTACAATTGATGTAGCAATAGGTTCTGAAATGAAAGTTATTTTTAATAACAATGCAGGAACACAAACATCAAATATCGAATTTACCACAGAACAGGCAAAAGAAGAATACTGGGTTGTTGGAACAGATGCAACAACAACGACAACAGCTCCGGAAGGTTGGGTAGCAGGTACATATAATGCACCAATCAATCCTGCACAAAATAGTGCGTTTGTAAGCCCTGTTGTAAATGCAGATAAAACAGTTACATTTTGTTTGGAAGATATTACAGGACAGTATGCAGATGCACAGTCTGTATGTTTGATGGGTACTTTAAATGGTACTGATTGGAGTAACGGTCTTGCAATGCAAAAAACAAATGAAGGAACAGATGGTGCTACTTTATATAAGGTAACAACACCTGTACAAAATCCGGGGGTTTATGAATATAAGTTTAAAATTGATAATAACTGGATTACTGACCCATTAAATGACAAATATTCTGATGGTGGTAATAGTAAAGTTGTAGTTTCCGGTTTAGAAAGTGCAAGTTTCGATATTAGCACAGGAGAAGAAACACAACTTCCTGAAACTTTAAAATATTATGATGCAGAAGGTAATGCAACAAATGCTTCTGTAACATATACAGTAAAAGATTCTGCTTTGGCAGATAGTGTTACAATTAATGATGCAAAAGTTACAGTTGCAAATACTGTTACAATGGATTCTATTGTATTAATTGCTTCTGATGTAGCAAATCCGGAAAATACTG
Source organism: Lachnospiraceae bacterium (assembly GCA_017523185.1). The sequence continues at coordinate 2,088 of JAFWXB010000232.1, forward strand.
CAGAAGTAACACTTAATATTGTATCTGAAATTTATAATTATACAATTTATTATTATGATTCCGTAGATGCACATATGTCCGTAGATGCAGCAGATATTCATGTATGGGATAATGGTGGAACAGAAAGTCTTTCTGCTGTTGAGTTTACTTCTTTAGAAACTTTAGCAGATGGAAAAACATGGTTAAAAGCAACTCTTTCTACTTCTGTTACAAATCTTGGTATGATTCCTTGTTCGAAAGGCACTTGGGCATGGCAAACAGGCGACCATTTTTATAATAATACAGAAAAACAAAAAGACGTAACGCTTTATATTGTATATGGAGATGATGCAAATACATATACCGAACTTCCGGAAGTAGAAGAAGCAAGAGAGCGTTATGTTATGGTAGAATTCTATCGTACAGAGGGTGACTATGAAGGTTGGAATCTTTTTACATGGAATAGTGGTATGGGTTCTGAAGTTGTTGTATATCCAACAGAATTAAACGGAAAACAATATTTTATTGTTCCGGTAAAAGATTCAAAACAAGATTTCAATTTGAATTTCTGTGTAAGAAAATCTACAGAAGAAAATGCTTGGGCTGAAAAAGATGGTGGCGACCATGCTATAACAGTTCCGGCAGACCAAACAGTTGTAAAAGCAATTTTCGAACAAGGCGAAGGTGTTACAGGTCATTATGCTTATAATACAGGCTATGAAAACAAAGCTTCACAAGATATGATTACATTTTTATATCGTGATGATATGGCTATGTTAGAAGGCAAACTTGCAGATATGGCAGGAAAGGTATTTGTAGTTGTAGAAGGTACTTCTTATGAAATGACTTATAATACAGAACAATATCGTTTTGAATACAATTACGAAGCAAAAGAAACCGGTGAATATGAATACTATTACGTGATAAATGGAGAAAAAATATTAGATGCTTTTAATTCTAATGTAAATGAAGATGAATCTGCTTCTGTTGCAAGTTATAAAAAATATGATATCTCTATTCAGGCAGATGCATATTATGATACAATGGATTACAATGATAACAATGTAA
>JAFWXB010000233.1 GCA_017523185.1 Lachnospiraceae bacterium
AACCATATTCTGTGAGAAATCCGTTGGAATTAGTATGTATTTTTTGTCAAAAGAATCCATATAAATATACTTGGCAAGATGTAGAAGATATTCTAAAATGTTATGAGAAGGGGATAAAAGAAGAATCAGTAACAGAACAAAAGCCAACTATTGGAAAGACACAGATTATTGAGATAGAATTAAATAAAATATTTAAAAGTAATTTACCTGATGACGATACGAAGCAGATGCTGATACAGTATATGATAGAGAATACAAATGAATTTAGAAGTTTTATTGTAAAATCAAAAAAGGTATATATTCCAGGATATTCTTTAACAAGAATGAATAAATTTATGGAACTTATGCGTTATCTTGTAATCTTATATCCTACATACGAAGAATTGGTTGAAGCTGAAGCAAAGGATGCTCAGAAAGCATGTGCAAAAAGAAACATATGTCAAGTAGAGAATGCTAGGGATGGATATCCTGTATTAAATGATTTAAAGAGAGCTATGTTTCAAGCACAAGATTGGAATTTTAATTACTGGGAAATACCAAAAAAAGAAACTGGTGAAAAAAATTTTCAATATTATATGTATTTATTTTGTAAAAATTACGAACAGCATATATGGGCAGTGAATCGGTTGCGTGAGGGTGGCGATAATATAGGATTTTTTGAAAGAAAGGATGCCTTATTATTTGCTTTCTTTCTGATAGATGGATATTTAAAATTATTAAAAGAAAATGATTCCTATAAAAATAATAAAATACAAAATCTTTTAGAAAACGGAAATGAATTTGATAAGCAATTGGGTATAATATTCGAGTCACTTGAATATTTGGATGAAAATGAGCCATTGCAAAAGTATGATACTATATGGCAGTGTATAAATATAATTTTGAAAGAAATGGATTATCCGATATTATATGTACCTTCTGCGTTTGACCGTTTTATCGTGCTAAGTTTAATGTCTGTATCTCCAGAAGAATTAACACCATTAATTTTAAATGAGGCTAATTTGGAGGATTATGAAAATGCTGAGGGATAATGAGAAACTTAGACAAAATAAATAAATTTAAAATCAATATAATAAAGAAAAGTAAAATGTGTGTGTTCCTAACTTCTAGTGATAGAGGTTAGGACTTTTTTTTGTTTAGCTGATAAAAATTTTGGAAAAGTGGGGTTTGAAAAAAGTGATAGACTAATTATAGCAAATGAAACATTATCTATATGGGAGAAATTAAGTATGGTAAATGAAAAAGCAATGAATGTATGAAAGAGTTTCAACATTATGTTGAATATTATGTGTAATAAAGAAAAATTTTTAGGAAACTGAAAGAAATAGTAATTTTAAAAATGGTAGTCGTAAGAAAGGGAGAACTGTTATGTTAAAAAAAGTAGTGAATGAAAATAGTTATAAAAACGTAAGAAAGATAATGAGTATCATATTAGTTGTAATCTTTCTTTTTGAAGTGATTATTTCAAGTATATCTGTATTTGCAGCTGAAAGAGTGAATATTACAGAAGGTTGTTATATTTTTGCTTCTGGATTAAACAATTCTAAATGTTTAGATGTAAGTGGAATGGGAGTTGATAATGGAACTAATCTTCAAATTTGGTCTTCTAATAAAACAGATGCACAAATGTTTTATGTTACAGAAGTAAATGGAAATTCGGGTTGGTATAGTATTCAAAATATTTATTCTCGTAAAGCTCTTGATGTTACTGAAGGAATAAGTAGAAGTGGAATAAATGTTCAACTTTATGAGTGGAATGGTTCAGATGCACAATTGTGGCAATTTTATAATGCGGGAAATGGATATTATTATATAAAAAATAAGCTAGGATATTATTTGGATGTGAGTGGTGGTTTCACAGCAGACGGAACAAATGTTCAAGTCCATGAATGGAATGGGACAAATGCTCAAAAATGGAAGATAGTTCCTTCTCAAGGTATTTATAGTCTAATCTCTGGTGTAAGTAATTCTAAATGTTTAGATATAAGTGGAATGAGTATGGATAATGGGACTAATATCCAAATTTGGTCTGTGAATAATACAGGTGCACAAATGTTTTATATTAATCAGGAAAGTTCAGGTTGGTATAGTATTCGAACTATTGCATCTAAGTCAGAAAAAGTTATTGATGTTACTGGTGGCGTAAAAGGTAGTGGAGTAAATGTTCAACTACACGATTGGAATGGTTCAGATGCACAGTTGTGGCAATTTTATGATGCAGGAAACGGATATTATTATATAAAAAATAAGTTGGGGTATTATTTGGACGTCAGTGGGGGTTTTTCAAAAGAGGGAACAAATGTCCAAGTGCATGAATGGAACGGAACAAAAGCTCAAATGTGGAAATTGCAATTAGTAGATTTAACAGAAACTATTATGGAAAGTGTTTTAATTAGTCTTTATAAAGATGGAGTCTTTTATAAGGAAGATCCACTTGATAAACTTCTTTATTATTATGAGAATTTTAATCATGGAGCCAAATATGATGTTAAAGTAAGAAAATGTTGGGATAATCTTTTTAAAAGTATTACATATCCAGGTTCAAAAGATGGTTCTAATGGTGTTATTTTGTATGATGGTCAGGTTGTGACACCAGAACATATGGGAAATATTATATATGGTTTTACTGGTAATACTTTAGGTTTTTGTGATAAACTTATATATCAGGGTGGTGGATATGCAGCAAATGGTGCGAATGATTTAAATAATCCATTAAAGTATTATGGAGATTCGGAAATAGATCATAAATTTATTTCTATTGGAATTAAAAAATTGGGTAAAACTCCAACTATTGATTTAGATTTATCACAAGTTCCATCAATGATTCTTAATTTGGCAAAAGGTCTTTTTTAAGTAAATAATGTATAAGTCAAAAGCACCTAATATGAAATGAGGGTGCTTTTGTTATTTTTATGATAGAAAGAAATGAAAAATATGTTGTAGGGATTATTTTTTATGATAAAAGGGTGAAATTTGTAAGCGATTAACAGGTTCTTTCCACACTTAGTTGAAATCTATAATTGAGCAAATCCAAAATAATGCACAAATTTGTTTGTCTCATAAAAACAGTTTCATTTTAAAACTTCATTTTGTCTTTGTATGACAAACAAATTTGCATTATTTTTGTGCAATTTTCAATATTTGCTCATTTATAGTTGAAATATTAAATTATTAGCCCTATAAACTATAAATTTTTATAAAGAATTATAATTGCTAAACACAAAATCAACTAACATTGGAAAGAACCGATTAACATAACAGTACCTTACTTTTTTTTAAATCTATGTCATACTCTATCTATAAAAATTATCAAACTTGAATTACAGTTTTTCAAGTTTTTCAAGTACAACTAGGAGAATTAGATATGACTCAAGTGACTCAAATAAAAACAGAATTTTGCATAGAACAGTAGAAATAATTCATTAAAGAATGTCAAAAAAGTAAGATGTCCGTATTCGCATGATGTAAAGAAAACAATGTTTCGGAATCTTCTTATATTTAAGGAGATTTCGTCAATAGGCAATTGTATCTTTCTCGGTACTGCTGGAAGCAGAAAAAGAAACCATATTTAAAAAAGTGGAGGTTTTATCCCATTTGTTGTTTTGCAACATATTAATCTTGGTTCACACATAGAAGGGATTGCAAGACAAGATATTTACGAATTACCGATAAGAACGATTCGTGAAATGATTGCGAATGCTGTGTGTCATCGCAGTTTTTTAACACCAGGAAAGATACAGGTTGCATTATTTGATGACCGTTTGGAAGTGACATCGCCAGGAATGTTAGATAATGAAATTACGATTGAAAAAATGAAAACCGGTCTTTCTAAGATTAGAAATAAAGGAATTGCGGCAGCATTGTCTTATATGAATGTGATAGAGGCATGGGGAAGTGGGATTCCTCGTATGTTTCGAGAAGCACAGGAATATGGTTTGAAAGAACCGGAATTGATTGATTTGGGAAGTGATTTTAGAGTAAATTTGTATCGTGCAAAAACAGAAGTAGATAAATATGGTGTTCTTGAAAACAAAAATGGGATTGGTGTCAATGAGACCAATCTTGAGACCAATGAAACTAATGGTGACACCAATCTTGACACCAATCGAAATAATACCAATACAGAATTGATTCTTTATTTGATACAATTAAATCCAAAAATCAGACAGAAAGAAATAGTGGAGAAAACTAGTATTTCTTTAAGTACAGTAAAACGTATCATGGCAAAATTGCAAAAAGAGGGAAAAATTAGAAGAAAAGGGAGTAATCGTTTTGGTGAATGGATAATAGAAAAATAGGCATAATGATTTGAACTGCTAGAGAATGTATCTTTTGAGCAAGCTGCCATGTTAGAGCCAATGTCTGTAGCAATTCATGCTATAAGACATACAGAAGTAAAAGAAACGGATACCGTTGTTGTATATGGTCTTGGAACGATAGGACTACTTTTAGTGATGTTTTTATTGGAACAGGGTGTGCAAAATGTAGTAGTAATTGGAAATAAATCTGCACAAAAAGAAGCTGTATTGCAGTTGGGATTACCAGAATCCAATTTTTGCAATTGTAAGGAAACAGATGTACAAGATTGGATGAAGAAACAAGGAAATAGAAATGGTGCAGATGTCGTATTTGAATGTGTTGGAAAAATGGAAACCTTGTCACAGGCTATTTCACTTGCAACAATATCCGGAAAGATTTGTACGGTTGGAAATCCGGATACGAATATGACATTGGAGAAAGATATTTATTGGAAGATTTTAAGAAACCAACTTACAATCATTGGAACGTGGAATTCTTCTTTTTTCAAATTGTGTGAAGAAGATATTTCTGATTGGGAATATGTTTTAGCAAAATTAAAGGAAGAAAAAATTTCTCCACAACAACTGATTACGCATCGTTTTTCCATAGAAGATTTAGAACAAGGATTTCATATTATGCGAAATAAGACAGAAGATTATGTGAAAATCATGATGATACAAGACTAGCAATAAGATAAGAAATCAACAGTATTATTTAAAAAATTGTGAGAATTTTATAAAAAAAGAAAACGTCCAATGGGCATAAGAAACGCTCATTTGGACATTTTTTATTAAATTTTAAATTTCCTTGGGCTATCTTTCTCAAAAATTCATGGAAAATCTCTTAGAGAGAAACATAAAGTTAATTAACATGAATTCGACATTTCAAAATATTTCATTAAAATTATATGGGAAATTATAAAAATATCCATGAAAAGTATAATAATAGATGTGATATAATTGACGAATAAAAAGTAATGATGTACAATTCGAGTGTATTATTTTGGAAAACTTTGAGAGGGGAAAAAAATGAGTTATGGGAAAGATTATTTCACTATTAGAAAAAAGGAATATTAGAGGTAAGCTAAGTTTTATAGTACAATTTGCAATTATTATGATGATTATCATGGGACTTGTAGCAGGTATGGGAGCATTTATGCTTAATAAACAGGCAAAGGAATTGTCTGATAATTGGATGGTAGCAAATAATATTATTGCAGAATTGGATTATGAGACCTCTGAATACCGTATGAAACAATATGGACATATCTGTATAGATATGAATGATGTAGAGCAGTTAAAAAGTTTTGAATCGCAGATATCTCAAATTGATAGTGAAATCGAACATTTATTGAAACAATATAGTGAAACGATTCATACAGAAGAAGATAAAAAATATTTTGATGCTGCTTGTGATGCTTGGGAAGAATATAAAAATACAACACAAGTAGTAATTGAATTTAGTAATCAGGGTAATGTAAGTGCAGCAAATGATGTGATGCTTGGAGATGGATTAACTTCTTATAAAGCGTTTCAAGAACAATTTGATGCTTTGTTACAATTTAATAAAGATGGAGCTTCTAAGGCATCAGATAATGCGAATATGGTATTTTATGTTGTAATAGTTGCTGTAGTATTTTTTACTGTAACTGCAGCAGTTGCGTCTTTAAGAATTGCAAAGTATGTAATTATGGGAATTGTACAACCAATTAATGAATTGGTAGGTATAGCAGAAGAAATGACAAAAGGGAATATGAAGGCAGAAGTAAAATATAAATCCGAAGATGAGTTAGGTGTTTTAGCAGATGCCATGAGATTTACCTTAACTACGTTAAATGCATATATTGAAGAAATTTCAGGTGTTTTAAAAGAAATTGCACAAGGCGATTTGACAAGGGATTTCAAACAAATTACTGACTTCTTAGGAGATTTTGCAAGTATCAAGGAATCATTTGTATTTATTTTAAAAGAATTTAATGAAACATTGAATAATATTCAGACAGATTCTATGCAAGTAGATACTGGTGCAAATGAAATTGCAGGTGCAGCAACGGAATTAGCAAACGGAACTAGCGAACAGGCAAGTGCCGTTGAGGAATTAAGTGCTACGATTAATACAGTAACAGCTATGGCAGAAGATACTTCTAAGGGGGCAGAAATAGCATACAATGATATGTTAAAATCTGTACATGAAGCAGAAGGTGAAAGAGTGCAGATGCAGCAATTACAAGATGAAATGGGTCGAATCAAAGAGATTTCTTTTGAAATTGAAAAAATTATTACTACGATTGAAGAAATTGCCTCTCAGACAAGCCTTCTTGCATTAAATGCTTCTATCGAAGCTGCAAGAGCAGGAGAAGCAGGTAGAGGTTTTGCAGTAGTAGCAGACCAGATTGGTAAACTTGCAACAGATAGTGCACAGGCAGTAGTAGATACTAAGGCATTAATTGAAAAGACAATTGAAGAAATTGATAAAGGTGATAAGATTACAACTGCTACAGCACGTGGTTTTGAAAAGATTATTAGTGATATTGGAAGATTTGCAGAGATTGCAAAAGCAAATAATGAAACCTCTATTGCACAGGCACGTGCATTAGAACAAGTAGAAACAGGTATCGAACAAATTTCCGGTGTTACACAGGCAAATGCAGCAGCATCTGAAGAATGTTCAGCTATTAGTGAAGAATTGGCAGCAAGAGCAGCAGAATTGGATTCTTTAGTAAAACGTTTTACATTATATAAGAAATGTTAGAATATATGAGTTTAGAAAGATTTGTAAAAGCACAAGAAGAAAGTTATGAAATAGCATTAAATGAAATCAAGAGTGGACATAAAAGAAATCATTGGATGTGGTATATATTTCCACAGATAAAGGGATTGGGATATAGTTCTACGGCTCAATATTATGCACTTCAGAATAGAAAAGAAACTGAGAATTATTTAAGTCACTCTATTCTATCAAAACGATTGATAGAAATATCAGAAGAACTGTTAAAGTTAGATAGTAATAATGCAAGAGAAGTTTTCGGCTATCCTGATGATATGAAGTTAAAATCATCAATGACATTATTTTATTTGATTGGTGGTCAAGAGATTTTTAAAAAAGTATTAGATAAATTTTTCGATGGAACGATTGATGAAAGAACCGTTGAGATTTTAAAGGAAATGTAAGTTATAGAGTTTTACTTTATCAAAACAGAATAGTTGAATGTTATTAGAAGGACATTTTCCAAAAGGGAGATGTCCTTTTTTGTTGTTTTTTTTTCGCTAAGTTTACTTGTGGATTTGAATATTTGTTAAATTTATATTGTTTTTAATAAAAAGCATATAATATTCTATGTTAAAAATAAATGCAAAATAGTTTGTGTAAAAATATTGACAAAAATAATTATTTGTGTTATATAATATATAGATAGAAAAAACAGTTATTCAGTTATGAGGCAATTATTTATGTAAGTATGAAAAGGAGGAACAACTTATGCAAAAAATCCCATTTGAATTTACCTTACAAGTGAAAGCAGAATTAGATGCACAGACACAGGAAGTGAATATTATATCGTGTGTTCCTGTAATTGTAGCTAATAAAGCAAATTTGTCACCGGATATTCATACGCTTTCTGATACAGAACACAAATATAAGATATTAACTTTAGGTGCTAAATTTGCAAAGACATATGGTATGGCTTGTGGGGAGGAAATACGAGTTTATGTAAATGAAGAATTATATCCAACTCCTATTATTTCTCATAAAAGTACATTAGGGCGATTAGATGGATTGACAGATTTTAACAAATATTTCGGAATCTTTTTAGAGGAGTATGAAAGGCAGTTTCGTAATTTAGGAGAAATTAATATTGGTGTGTATTATGATGCAACACAAAAAGAACTCCATATAACATCATCTGTGCAATCTATTTATATTCCAAAAGAAGCTGCGAAAAGAGCAAAAGAAATGTTTGATAAAGGTGAGTTTTTTACACTTCCTGATGTGTATACGACTGAGGAATGGAAACAATTACCATATGGTACAGCAGGTGTAATAGGTAAGAATTTTCATAATTATGTAGGTGCATATTGTGAGAGTATTGAGTTTGATAAGATGATAGATATAGGTAATAGCAGTCGTGCTCAATATAGAATAGTTTAAGAGTGGATGGTCGATATTTACTTAAAAATAAAAAGCATCCATAGCAAGGAGATTTGATGATTACTTTTGTAAGTGAATATGCATATTATGGGCTTAAGATACCTGCAATAAGAGATGGAAAAAAGAGAGTTTTAGATGTATGGGTAGGCTATGAGCGAGGACATGAGGGGAATTTTATGACTTGGGATATTTTAGAAAGAGGTTTTTATTTGTACTTGAATTTGAGAGAAGAAATAAGCGATTATCCTTATTATATGTATATGGGAGATGGAGAGAGTATGTATAAGGTATTATTAAAAAAAGTAAATCGAAAACGCAAAGCAGATGCGATTCTTGCAGGAAAAATAGCAGTAAAGTATTTTGATAGAATATTAAAACAAGTTTTTCCGGATGTGACATTTTTAATGAATGAATTTCGAGGTTTTACATGGTCCGGAAAAGGAACCGGTGTAAGTCTGTTTTCAGGATTTTTTATTCCACAGTCTTTTCAATTTGATGGATTAGAAGATGAATATACATTATAAAAATTTTGAATCATTTTTAAGATAATGAGAGGAAGAATATATGAGAATTATACGATTAAAAGAGTTACGAAAAATTCATTCTGAAATTCAAGAAAAAAATGCAGTAAGCGACCCTATGGATATTCAAAATAAAGAAACAATATTGTATGAAACCGTAAAAAAGATAGTGGAATTAGCTTATATAGCCAGACGAGAAGGTTTATTAGCATTAGAAGATGCTGTATGGGATATAGCATTAGAATCAGCAGAAGAGGTATTAAAACATTTGATTATCATGGTTGTAGATGGTACAGAACCACAAATAGTAGAAGAAATAGGGTTAAGCAGATATTATGCACATTTATATACAGATTATGAGGCTCTTAGATATTTGATGTATTTAGAAGGTGCATTATCCATTCAGGCAGGTGAGAATCCTAGGATATTAGAAGAACGATTGAAAGTAATGTTGCCTGCAAATATGTATTTAACATATTGTGTAAATTTAGAAAAAGCAAATGAGGAAAAAGAACGTGAGAAAAAAGAACATCTGATTGAAGATTTATGCAAAGGTAAACGTAATTGGACACAGGAAGATAGTGGATATTATGTATATAAACTGTTAGATTATGTAATTTGTGATATAACAGATAACGGATTGCAAAGAGTGATGAGAGAGATAGAGAATGTTACATTGTCACTTGCAATGAAAGGAATGAGTGGTGAAGCAAGAAGACGTATTTTTGCAAATCTTTCAAACAGGTTAGCAATTTTAATAGCAGAAGATATGGTGAGTATGTATCTTGTACGAGCAGTTGATATTTTAGAGGCTTCTCAAAAAATATTAAATGTGATTATTCGATTGAGTGATACAGGAGAAATTATAGGAAACTATGAATATTTAGAACCATTTTATGATGTGTTTAGGGTGGATACAAATCAACAAAGAACAAAAAATAGGAAAATTGCTCAGTTAAAGCAAATGGTAGAGGAGTATGAACAAGGAGATGAATTGGTTCAGGAAGTTACAGAATAGAATATGATTTTTTGTTTATTGATATGAATTGTATCATTGAGATTCTTTCATAAAAATGATATATCAGCTATTTGCAGAATATATGTTTTTGTGATATAAGTATAATTTTTTATGAAAAATATATTATTGATTTTGTGAGGTAGAAATATGGTTTATGTAATGTCAGATATTCATGGTTGCTATGATAAATATAAAAAAATGCTTGAAAAAATTTCTTTTTCTGATAAAGATATATTATATATATTAGGAGATGTGGTAGATAGAGGTCCTCATGGAATGAAAGTTCTTTTGGATATTGCAAAAAGAGAGAATGTAGTTTTGTTTAGAGGAAATCATGACCAACAAGCAGGTATTTTATTATCTTCTTTATATAAGTTAGATGATGAGAATTGTCCAAAAGAACTTATAGAAGTATATAAAATGTGGCTTTCTGATGGTGGCAAATCTACATTATCCGAATATCTTACATTGACAGAGGAAGAACAGGAAAACGTGCTTCAAGTATTAAGAAAATCGTTAATTTCAAAAGAAATTGAGGTAAATGGAAAAACATTTCTTTTGGCTCATACTGTTCCGGAAGTAGATTTTATATGTGATTACGAAGAATGGGAATCGGATAAATTTATGATTGGAGAACCTGATTACGAAGAAATATATTTTGATGACAAATATATTGTAACAGGTCATACACCTACATATTATATTGATGAAACATTTAATGGGAAAATATGGATGGGAAATCATCATATTGCGATTGACTGTGGAGCTGTGTTTGGAAATCCTTTGGGGTGTTTGTGTTTAGATAGCTTTGAAGAATTTTATGTAATTTAACCGAATTAAATTAAGAAAGTTCTCTACCTTAAGTGCGTAAGCACTAAGTTGTAGGGAACTTTTTTGTTTAGGAAAGTTTATAAGTTTTCTCAAATAAATCACAGAGTGAATATGGATTTCGTATAAAGTAAGAAAGTTCTCTATTTCAGATATAAAGTATTAAAAAGTAGAGAACTTTGTTTTGGGAGATAAGAAAAAGATATAATATATAAAAATACAAAACATATATTCGATAATATTTTATATACGAATTTAATTTTTGTGTAATAGAGAATTTTCTTTTTTTCTGGCATTCTAATTATAAGATAAATGACAGGGAGGAAGAAAAATGGAAAGATATGATGCTTATGAAGCTACTATAAAAGGAAACAATCGCAATGGTGTATTTATGATTATGGAGAATGGAGAACCTGCATTTTCGTTTTATGGAGAATTACCAATTGGAACAAGAGTTATTGTATCAATTATTAAGCTTGCTAATGAGAGATTTCCTGCAAGGGTAGCAATAGAGTCAGTATGTTATGCAGATGCTGCATAATTTACTGAATTTAAAGTAACTAAATTGTATTTGTTTTGTAAATGTGTTATTTTATAGGAAGAATCATTATGAAAATAGGAGACATATTTATGGGAGGATATATAGAAAAGGATTGGCATAATATATATAAATTGAATAGAATAAATTCTTCAGTTTATTGTAAACAAAATCAACAAATATATAATTCAATTGTTCAGGAACAATATAAAACATTAGATGATTGTGTAAAATATGCGATTACAATGGGAAATCATACAGCATTTGTTCATTATTTTATAGAAAAAGCAAAATCACAGAAAGATATTTTTTTAAGTGTATTGTGGAAATATATAGATGAGTATGATGAAAAACGAAAACAAGATAAAAAGTTGCCATCTTGGGGAAAATTTAAAATTTTTGAGTCATCTTATTGGAGAACATACAACTTTGAATGTATGACTTATGAAAAAGAAGTATTAAAGAAATATGTTTATTCGGAATCTCTTTTATCTATGTGGAAAAATAGTGCAAAAAATAATATTCCAAATAGAGATGCTATTGTACAATGTTGTTTGTATTTAGGAAAAAATGTGGAAGAAACGAATTATTTGCTTGTTGCAGCCGGACGTTCTACGTTATATGAACTTGATATAGTAGATGCTGTTTCTATGTATTATCTTGAAAAATATCATGAGGATTTTACAGTTGAAGGATATGAAAAGATAAGAGAAGTAAAAAGTAAAATAAATATTGGTTTGGAAAAATCATTAACAAAAGATATGTTAAAGGTAAGAGGTTTTAAACAAACTAAGGTAGACAAAAAAACATTAACAGAAGAAGAAAAAGAAGTAATGAAGGAACTTGGTGCAGTTTGGCAAGGGAGTAAGTTATCTTTTGAGAAGATAATATATGAAGAACCAAATGAATCAAAATTAAATGTGTCAGAAGATATACAAAAGAAATATGGAGTTAGATTTTATAAAACATATTCAGTTAAGGATAATGATAAATATTATGAAAATCTTCATATACAGAAAGAAAATAAATATGCAGGTAATTATTTGAAATGGGATAGTAAATCGAAATATATTTATAGATTTGAAAAAAAGGAAGTAATAGAAATTGGTGCAAAGTCAGCTGTTGGGTTAAAAATAGATGAGGAAATTAAAAATTATAGAAAT
>JAFWXB010000234.1 GCA_017523185.1 Lachnospiraceae bacterium
AAACGAAGTGCCATTTGCAGTTCTTCGTTCTATTTCTGATGGAGATGGTGGAGCAATGGATTATCAAACATTTGCAGAAAAAGCAGCTATGGTATCTATTGAAGTTATTTTAGAATTTATTGCAAGAGTGTAACTTAGCAGTAAAAGTATCATTGTTAAATAATTATTATATTTATTTTTAGGAAAAGTACATTGTAGTTTGACATAAATGAATATTGAAAATGTAATAGTTCATAAATAAATCCTTCCATTTGTCATGGATAGAACTTACTATCTTCAGGTGATGCAAATTGATTGAGAGAGTAGTAAATGGAATAAGAGAAAATTTATTGCTTATATATAATAATTTAGTAAGTAAAAACATATGGAAAAGCCAATAAGAATATAATTAAGTTAAGAATATTTTATTGGATATATACTATGAAAATAAAAACAACAATAAAAACATTTGCAAAAATGATAAAAGAGTCACGTGTAAAAGCAAATATTGCATTTTGGGCGTTGGCTCTTTTTGTATGTATGATTTTTGCAATACGTATGGGAGAAAAAGTAGTAGCAGTAAGTAGTACCTATGGAGATAGAGAATTGCCAATTTATTGTGTAGATACAGAAGAAAAGAAAATATCCATTAGTTTTGATGCAGCGTGGGGAGCAGAAGATTTTCAAAATATTATGGATATTTTAGACAAACATGAAGTAAAAACAACCTTTTTTATGACTGGTGAATGGGTTGAAAAATATCCGGATTGTGTAAAAATGTTAGTAGAAAAAGGGCATGATTTGGGTAATCATAGTGCAACACATCCTGACATGACAACACTTTCGAAAGAAGAACAACGAAATCAGATTTTAGAAGTACATAATGCAGTAAAAGAATTGACAGGTTATGAAATGGAACTGTTTCGTCCTCCATATGGAGCATATAATAATGAAGTCATTCGGACTTGTTATGAAGTAGAATATTATCCGATACAATGGAATGTAGATAGTCTCGATTGGAAAGATTATGAACCAGCACAAATCATTGATAATGTATGTAATCATAAAGCATTAGGGGCAGGCTCTATCATACTTTGTCATAATGGAGCAAAATATACAGCAAAAGCATTAGATGAAATGCTTACAAATTTAAAGGAACAAGGATATGAACTTGTACCGATTTCGGAATTGATTATACGAGAGGATTTTCATATGGATGTGACAGGGAAACAGATAGCAGATGAAAGCTGATATTTTTAGTAAGGACTATATACAAAAATACTGTTCTCATCAAATAAGGGTAAACTTCCTATCTTGATTTCTTGTGAACGAAGTATAACATATATTTTAGGCATGGACAAGGTAGAGTTTTTGTTAAAATATAAAATCTTTATTCCAACAAAATTTATACAAAAACAATGGTTTGTGGTTAAATGAGAATAATATCGCATCTTTAGTACGAGATGATAAAAAGAAAAGAATGTATTTAGATTATTATTTTAAGGACGTGAATAAAAAGTGATAGAGATATGGACAGAAGATAAAACATATAAGTAAGATTTTAAGTAAGGATAATAGATTTTATGATATGACGTTTTATATTGTTCAATTTCCTATTAAGTAAATAAAAGTGTACCTTTATTTATTAATGAAAATTTTAATTACATAATGCTAAGGTACTATAAATTTACCATCAATAAGATATTAGGATATCCTAATAGTTTTAACTTAAATTTTTATTTTAAGCCGTAATTATTGAGAATAATGGTGGCTGTTATAATTATGAAAAGTATAAAAGTAGTAAAGAACATGGCTTAAGTAATGATAGAATAAGTATAGAAATCTCTTGTCAAAATACGTGTTTTGACAAGGGATTTTTTTGAATATTTTTATATAATATGCTATTCTATTAACAATACATTAAATAAAAGGAGTAATAAATGAAAAAAAGATTTCATATAGATTTATCCACAACACAACTCATTATGTTGAGTTTTTTGGTAGCAGTTTTGATAGGAAGTGTATTACTTTCATTACCAATCAGTTCTGCAACTGGTGAACCAATTCCTTATATAGATGCACTATTTACAGCTACAACAGCTACTTGTGTAACAGGTTTAGTGACACTTCCTATCGCAAGTACATGGAGTACTTTTGGACAAGTAGTTATTTTAGTGTTAATACAAATTGGGGGCTTGGGTATTATTACAATTATGGCAGGGTTTATGATTCTTGCAAATCGTAAAATTGGAATGAAAGATAGAATTTTAATTCAAGATGCATTTAACTTAAATACCTTATCTGGAATTGTAAAATTTATTAAAAAAGTAATTTTAGGCACATTTGTTGTAGAAGGAATTGGTGCATTATTATATATGACTGTATTTATTCCCCAATTTGGTTTAAAAGGTATTTGGATATCTATTTTTAATTCTATTTCTGCATTTTGTAATGCAGGAATGGATATTATTTCGGAAAATAGTTTGTGTGAATATGTTGTGAATCCTATGATTAATATTGTAACAAGTTTACTTATTATTCTTGGAGGGCTTGGCTATATTGTTTGGTGGGATTTGATTCGAGTGTTTAGAAATATAAAAAAGCAAAAGTTAAAATGTTTTCAAAATTTAACATTACATAGTAAATTAGCTCTTTCTGCAACTATTATTTTAATTGTAGCAGGTGGAATTGCTATTTTTGTTTTTGAATATAACAATCCACTTACGATAAAGGAATATTCATTTTGGGAGAAGATAGAAGTTTCCTTGTTTCAATCCATAACAACAAGAACAGCAGGTTTTGTGACAATTCCACAGGAAAATTTAACAAATGCATCAGCAATTACTTGTTTACTTTTGATGTTTATTGGTGGTTCTCCGGTTGGAACGGCAGGAGGAATTAAAACGGTTACATTTGTAGTATTGCTTGCTTCTATGATGGCAACGATACAAAATAAAGATGAAGTTGTATTTTTTAATAGAACAATTCCAAAGCAAACGATTAACAAAGCAGTTGCAGTTCTTGGAATGTCCTTTATTATTATGTTTTTGTCAACAATATTGCTTTCTGCTACAACAGATGCTTCTGCAATGGATATTGCTTATGAAACAGTAAGTGCAACTGCAACAGTTGGATTAACA
Organism: Lachnospiraceae bacterium; assembly: GCA_017523185.1. Next base: position 3,120 of record JAFWXB010000234.1, read on the forward strand.
AGAAATTTAACTTCTACATTAAATTTATGGGGGAAATTAATTATTATTGTGACAATGTTTTTAGGACGAGTAGGTCCGATTTCGCTTGCTGTTGCATTTAATACAAGAAAACAATGTCCAAATATCATTAAAAATCCAACAGAAGAAATTAGTGTGGGATAATTATATATCTAGGAATTTGCTTTGAGAATTATAAGGTATGCTGAAACATCAAATTTTACACGCAGATTTGTATGTAAGTCTTTAATAGCAAAGGATTTTATTAGAGAGAAAGGAAGAAAAAATTATGAGTATTCAACAAACATATGCCGTATTTGGTCTTGGCAGATATGGAAGTGCAGTTGCAAAAGAATTAGTTGCAAATGGGGCAGAGGTAATTGCTGTAGATTTAGATGAAGATATTGTAAATGAAGTGGCTTTGGATATTCCGATTTGTAAGTGTGCAGATATTACAGATGCAGAAGTGATTAGACAACTTGGTATTTCAAATGTAGATGTGGTAATTATTGCAATGGCTACAAATTTGGAAGCAAGTGTTATGGCAATTATGCTATGCAAAGAAATAGGGGTAAAAACAGTTATTGCAAAGTGCGGAAATGAAATGCACCGAAAAATTTTCAGTAAAGTTGGTGCTGATAAAGTAGTATTTCCGGAAAGTGATTCCGGTGTTCGTTTAGCAAAAAATCTTTTAAGTTCCGGATTTATAGATATTGTTGAATTATCTAAAGATGTTTCTATGATAGAATTAAATGTAAGACCAGAGTGGAATGGAAAAACCATTTTAGAATTGAATCTTCGACAGAAATATTCTATTAATATTGTAGCAATTTGTAAAGGAACAGAAGTATGTACAATGATTGAACCACAGACCGTATTACATACTTCTATGAAATTAATTGTGATTGCCAATACAGAAAAATTAAGTAAATTGAAATAAAGTATTTTATATAGAATATTTTTAAATAGAAAGTCCAACAGTATCGTAAAAGATAGCTGTTGGAACTTTTATTTATTAGAGAATGAAGACTTAGTGAAGAAATACAATATACCATAAATAAAAATGAAAAGGGGATACATATGGAAACAAAAAAAGAACTTCGAAAGGAAGTATTGAAAATAAGAGATGCACTTTCTCTTTTAGAACGAAAGGAAAAAAGTCAGGAAATTACAAAAAAAGTAACTTCTTTTTCTTCATTTTGTAATAGTGATAAAGTTTTATTATTTGCATCTTATAAAAGTGAAGTAGAAACAAAGCAAATGATAGAACAAGCATTTGTTATGGGAAAACATGTATATTTGCCAAAAGTAAAAGGAGAAATTATGGAGTTTTACAGAGTTTTTCCAGATATGAAATTAAAAGATGGATATTTTGGAATCCAAGAACCGAAAGAAGATATTTCTTTAAAATTGATACCTCAAAAAGAAGAAAATATATTTGTGTTATTACCAGGGGCTGTGTTTGATGAAGAAGGTGGTCGCATTGGATATGGAAAAGGGTTTTATGATAAATTTTTACAAGAATTAGAACAACAAGTACATAGAAACAATATCTGTAAAATGGCAGTTGCTTTTGAATGTCAAATAGTTGAAAAAGGTCGAATTATAAGAGAAGAACATGATATTTTACCAAATGTAATTGTAACAGAAGAAAGAATGATAAAAATATAGTATTTTGTTGAAAATACAACAGAAATTTTTAAATAAGTTATGTATAATTCATTTTATAAAATTGAATAAATGAGAATTAATGTAAATTTGATAAGTCATAAAGATTATACACAAAATATAGTTTTTTATTTTTATAAAAATAGAATGTTAGAAAGAATTTGATATAATATTTTTATGCAAGAATTATAATTATTGGATTTGTGTTAATTGTATATTAAGGAAAGGAAATAATATGGTAAGACAAATTATTAAAATTGATGAACAAAAATGTAATGGTTGTGGTCTTTGTGCAAAAGCATGTCACGAAGGAGCAATTGGTATGGTAAATGGAAAAGCAAAATTACTTCGTGATGATTATTGTGATGGGCTTGGAGATTGTCTTCCGGCTTGTCCAACAAATGCGATTTCTTTTGAAAAACGAGAAGCACTTGCTTATAATGAAGAAGCTGTAAAAGAAGCACAATTAAAAAAGCAACAACAAGAAGATAAAAAAACACCAGTTTTTAGTTGTCCGGGTTTACAAGCAAAAACGCTTGAAAGAACACAAGGAAATACAGAAGCATATAAAAAAGAAAGTTCAGTAGCATTAGAAAGTTGTCTTTCACAATGGCCTGTACAGATAAAATTATTACCTGTAAAAGCACCTTATTTTGATGGGGCGAATCTTTTAGTAGCAGCAGATTGTACAGCATATGCATATGCAAATTTTCATAATGATTTTATCAAAGGTAAAATAACCGTAATTGGTTGCCCAAAATTAGATGCAATAGATTATTCTGAAAAATTAACACAAATACTTAGTAATAATGATATTAAAAATATTACCGTTGTGCGTATGCAAGTACCTTGTTGTGGTGGAATTGAACAAGCTGTAAAAAAAGCAGTATTAGCAAGTGGAAAAGATATTACATGGAATGTAGTAATTATTACAACAGATGGAAAAATTTTAAAATAAAAAACAAAATAAGATGATTTTAGCGTTTATTTGTATTTTATAAATAATATACAGATAAACGCTATTTTTTATTTTTTCTCTTTTAATTTTGCCAATTCATTTTTATCAGCATAAATATAAGAATTGCGATATGCTTTTGGGGTAGTTTGTGTCATACGTTTAAATACCCTGCTAAAATAGTGAATATCTTGAAAACCACTTTGTTCTGCAATCGATTTAATTGGTAAATTTGTTCCCAGTAACAGTTTTTGTGCATGTTGGATACGGCAGTTTGTAATATAAGCTGATAGTGAAATATGCATTTCTTTCGAAAATAGTGTAGATAAATAACTGGCATTTACATTCAGGCGTTTTGCAAAAAAGGCAAGAGATAAATCTGCTGTTAAATCCGTATCAATATGTGCAAGCACTTTTTTTATAATAGGTGAATGAGATTGGTGTGTGGTTTGTTTAATTAGTGCACAATAGGATTCTATCAGTTTTTCCATAAGGAATTGACATTGCTCATAATTTGTACATTTTTCAAGTTCTATAATCAGATAGTTCGAAATGCTATCAATATAGATAGGATGAATTCCGGCATTTTCTATGGATTTTCTGCAAAGACAATTTAATGTAATAATATAATCTTTATAATCTCGCAATTCATCTTCTAAACGTTTGATATACAGGGCGTTTGTTTTGTATGCTTTATCAATGAGTTTAAGAGCTAAGATATCGTTTCCATGTTCTATAGCTGTCATAATGGAATTTTCCAGATGATATCGTTTTTCAATAAGTTCAATATTGGAAAAAGGTTCTTCGGGAATACGAAAGATATTTTTATAAATATTATAGTAACCTTCTAAATCTGTCATATTTCGATAGACAATTTGTGTAGATGTTCCAAAAAGAACATTATAATATTCTAACAGTATGCGTTCAAAAAAACTTTTAGAAGGTAAAAACGTAACTTGATTATAAAATGTAAATAAAGGCTCCCGATACTTTTCAGAAAGTTCTAAAAAAGAAAATAACTGTTCAAAATTTTTATCTGTTATTTTTTCAAACATAAAAGGACCACAAAGAAATAATGTTTTTTCATTTGGCAACATAAGTGTAGCATAATTACATTGAAAAATATCTGTAAAAATATAAAGCGTTTCCTTTTCAAAAGAGTGAAAAAATTGTGTAGCATATTTTTTTATGTTTTCAAATTGTAATATTTTTTCGCGCAATCCCATATCAAGATTTATGATTGTATTTTCTTCATAAGGCAAATTGATATAATGTACAGGAATGTGATTCGATTCTAATATATGTTGTAAAAATTCTGTAATTTCTTTCTGATAATTCATAAAATTCTCCTAAAATTTATAATTTTTTTATTTATTTTATCATAAATCCAATAAAAATACAAAAAACAATGAAAATTGTCTATATTATTTTTTCTATAAAAACAGTATAATAAAATTTATCAGGTAATAAAAGTGTTGGTAATTGTATCTGTCTTACATATGTATCCATTTTTTATTTTTATAACTATAAATGAGTAAATTTATAATATTACATAAATTTGTCTATGATAGAAAAACAGATTGTTAATTATGGTTAAGAAATGTTTTTATAGCAAACAAAAGCATTATATTTTTTGCGATTATTTAGTATTTTATCAATTATAGTTTATAAATTAAGAAAGTGATTATTTAGATATGACATTTAAAAAAGTAAATGATAACAACATTTTTATACAGCAATTTTAAAATTTTATTAGGGGGAACATTATGAGAGATATTATCAATCTTAACCAGAATTGGAAATTCATTCAAGAAAATGTCGGTCTTCCAACAGCTTTTCCGGAAGATTGGCAGACAGTACAACTTCCACACACATGGAATGCAGTAGATGGCAATGATGGAAACGGAAGTTATGACAGAGGAAATTACTGGTATGCAAAATCCTTTACAACACCAAAACAGCCATTAGCAGGTGGCAGAGTATTTGTTGAAATTCTTGCTGCAAATTCCGAAGCTACTGTATATGTAAATGGACAGAAAGTAATTTATCATGAAGGCGGCTATTCTACATTCCGTGCAGATATTACAGATTACTGCAAAGAAGATGGGGACAACCTTTTAGTAGTAGAATGTAATAACGAAGCAAATGACAGAGTATATCCACAGAATGCAGACTTTACATTCTATGGTGGACTTTATCGTGGTGTAAATCTTATTAGTGTTCCAAATACACATTTTGATTTAGAATATTATGGTGGACCTGGAATTATGGTTACTCCAAAACCAACAGAATGTGGTGGTGCAACATTTGAAATTGAAACATTTGTAAAAAATGCAGATGAAAACTTTACAGTTCTTTATTCCATTGAAGATGAAGACGGAAACGAAGTAGCATTTGGTTGCCGTCCGGCAGATAATACAAAGACTACATTATTTGTACCGGATGCAAATCTTTGGAATTTAGATGACCCATATCTTTATACTGTAGTTGCAAAATTACAGAGAAGAAATGAAACTTATGATGAAGTATTTGCAAATGTAGGTGTAAGAAGTTTTTCTTGTGACCCAAATAAAGGATTTATCTTAAATGGTGTAGAAACTCCACTTCGTGGTGTATCTCGTCATCAGGATATGATGTATATTGGTAATGCTCTTACAGCAGATGACCATTATAATGATGCACTTCTTATCAAAGAATTAGGTGCAAATACCATTCGTCTTGCTCATTATCAACATTCACAGGATTTCTATGATGCTTGTGATGCATTAGGTTTTGCAATTTGGGCTGAAATTCCATTTATTAGTGTTATGAGCAAAAATCCACAGGCACATCAGAACTGTATCGAACAGATGAAAGAACTTATTGTACAGAATTATAATCACCCATCTATTTTCTTCTGGGGCGTTTCTAATGAAATCCTCATTGGTGGTATTTCTGAACAGTTAGTAGCAAATCATAAAGAATTAAATGCACTTTGCAAAGAAATGGACCCAACTCGTCTTACAACAATTGCTCATGTATCCTTTACACCGGTAGATGGACCAATGCATTATATTACAGATACAGAAAGTTACAATCATTACTTTGGTTGGTATGGTGGCAAAATGGAAGACAATGGTCCTTGGCTTGACAGATTCCATGAAAAACATCCAACAATTTGTCTTGGTGTATCTGAATATGGTTGTGAAGGTATTATTACATATCATGGACCAAATCCAAGATGTAAAGATTACAGCGAAGAATATCAAGCACTTTACCATGAACATATGGCAAAAGTATTAGATGAAAGACCATATATCTGGTCTAGTCACGTATGGAATATGTTTGACTTCGGTTGTGCAGCTCGTGATGAAGGTGGCGTAGCAGGACGTAACAACAAAGGTCTTATGACAATGGATAGAAAGACCAAAAAAGATAGCTACTATATTTACAAAGCATACTGGAATCCGGAACCAATGGTTCACCTTTGTGGAAAACGCTATGCACAAAGAGCAGGCGAAACAACAGAAATTCGTGTATACTCTAACCAACCAACAGTAGCTCTTTATATGAATGGTGAATTAGTAGAAGAAAAGACACAAGATGAAAAAGTATTCGTATTTACTGTAGCAATGAAAGATGGATTTAATATGTTCATGGCAGTTGCAGGTGAATGTAAAGATACAATGACTCTTGAAAAAGTAGAAGCAGAACCGGAAATTTATGCACTTCCTGATGTTGATGATGGAAATGAAGGTGCAGCAAACTGGTTTACAGCAGTTGGTGATGTAGATTTAGATGCTCCAATGGAATTCCCGGAAGGAAAATTAAATATTCAGTCTACATTAGGTGATGTTGCAAAAAATAAAGATGCATTAGCAATGATGTGTGAAGTAATGGGTAGAGAAATGGGACCTGGTATGCCAATGTGGGATATGATTAGTAACTTCTCTATTGAAATGATGTTAGGTATGGCAGGAAACTTACCAGATGGTGCTATGGCTGCATTAAATAAAAAATTAATTGCATTTGATATTGTGGAATAATTTTTTACAATAAATTATGTAATTAAAATAATCGTATAAAAATAATATAATAATTAGGCGTCAAATAAACTTAACAAAAGGGTTATTTGGCGTCTTTTTTATGTAATATTTATGGGATTTGTAGATTCGTATAAATATAAAATGTTTAAATTGGAAAGACTATATAAAAATGCATGAGGTTTGAAAGTAAAAAACTATGCAAAGTAAAGATAAAAATATAGTTAAAAAGAAAAAATATATATAAATAAAATAAAGTAATTTTTTACTATATTAACGTGAATTTAATAAATAAAAGTATATATTTTATGCTAAAAAATAATAATTTTAAAGTAATTTATTATCTTTTTGCTTATTCTTTTATTTTGTCGAACTGACGTTATATTAAACTCACGTTAAATTATATGACAGAGCAAGAATAAAATAGTAAATATTAGGAGATGTATATGGAAACTTATAAATACCAAAGTCCATTATCAGAACGCTATGCAAGTAAAGAAATGCAATATCTTTTTTCACAAGATATGAAATTTCGCACATGGAGAAAATTGTGGATTGCTTTAGCAGAAACAGAAAAAGAACTTGGTTTAAGTAAAAATGGAAAACCTATTATTACAGAAGAACAGATAACAGAATTAAAAGCATATGCAGAAACTATTAATTATGACGTTGCAAAAGAACGTGAAAAACAAGTTCGCCATGATGTGATGAGCCATGTATATGCATATGGACAACAATGTCCCCAAGCAGAGAAAATTATTCATTTAGGAGCAACTTCTTGTTATGTAGGAGATAATACAGATATTATTGTGATGACAGAAGCTTTGCAATTGATAAAAAAGAAATTAATAAATGTTATAAATATATTATCGGATTTTGCAGAAGAATATAAGGAACTTCCAACATTGGCATTTACACACTTTCAGCCGGCACAGCCAACAACAGTTGGAAAGAGAGCGTGTTTATGGATACAGGACTTTTTTTTTGATTTGGAAGATTTAGAATATATACTTTCTAATATGAAACTTTTAGGTTCGAAAGGAACAACAGGAACACAAGCTTCTTTTTTGGAACTATTTAATGGAGACCATGAGACAATTGAGAAAATAGATAACATAATAGCAAAAAAAATGGGATTTTCTTCTTGTGTTTCTGTTTCAGGACAAACGTATTCCAGAAAAATTGACACAAGAGTTTGTAATATATTAGCAGGAATTTCAGCAAGTGCTCATAAGATGAGTAATGACATTCGACTGTTACAACACTTGAAAGAAATCGAAGAACCATTTGAAAAACATCAGATAGGTTCATCAGCTATGGCATATAAAAGAAATCCAATGCGAAGTGAACGGATTGCTTCTTTAGCTCGTTTTGTAATGATAGATGCCTTAAATCCTGCAATTACATCAGCAACACAATGGTTAGAACGTACCTTAGATGATTCTGCAAATAAACGCTTATCCATATCAGAAGCTTTTTTAGCTACAGACGGAATTTTAGATTTATGTTTGAATGTAGCAGATGGACTTGTCGTTTATCCAAAAGTAATAGAAAAACATTTAAAAGAAGAATTGC
>JAFWXB010000235.1 GCA_017523185.1 Lachnospiraceae bacterium
GTTCAGACGTGAACCAGCCTTAAAAAATGGAAAAAAACATGATTCACAAGAACGTCTGATTGCAATTATGTTATTTGAAAAATATCCGGAATTAGATATTTATGAAGATAGAGAAAAATTGCATTTATTGGGGAATACGCTTGCAAAATATTGTTTATATGAAATGGTAGATGGTGTTAGCAATACTTATAATTTTGCACAATTAAAAGATGATAAGAAAAAACAACAGAAAAATACACCTGAAAAGAAATTGTCATTGGAAGAAGCAATGAAAAAAATCAATCAATTAGAAACAACATTAGAACGTACAAATACAATGTTAAGTGATTTGCAAGATGAATTTGAAGAACAGTTAGAAGAAAGTAAAGTAAAAGAACTGACAGATTTTTTTGCACGTTTAAATTCGGAAAAATATGGTTGTATTTTAGATGAGTTGCTTGTAATTCGAAAAGGAATTGACCAGTTGCGTAAAAATAATTATGAACTTCCAATAGAAATCAATGGTTTGTTGATTATGGTAAAAAAATTAATTCAATTTGTGCGTGACAGTCATATTGAACCAATTATGAAAGTAAATTCAACACATCAAGTAACTGCTTCTGATGTAGAATTTTGCAATTATGAAGGAACTCCATTTACTTCAGCAGAAGAAGTAAAAACAGTAACAGTAGTTTCTCCAGGGTGGATTTATAAAGACAAAGAAATTCAAATTTCAAGACCGAAAGTAAAGGATTAATTGTTAAATATTTATATTTGTAGTGATATATATAAGTGGATAAAGGTATTTTTTATATAGATTTAACATAGGTTTTAAGCCTTAATCACTAAGTATATGTTACAAATAGGAAATACGATAAAATCTATTTATACACTTTTGAGTAGATATAAGTATATTTTTAAAAGGAGGAGAAAAAATGAATACAGAACATAATGATTTATGTGTCGGAATTGATTTGGGGACAACCAATTCCGTTCTTGCAACAATTAATGTAAAACCAAATGGAGATGCTGTAAGTAAAGTATTAGAAATCCCACGAGCAATTGATATGTATAATACTGTATCTGTGGAAGCAAAACTTACAACAACAAGAAAGCCAACCTTGCCTTCTTGTGTATATTATCGACAAGAACGAAATTATGAGCCATTAGTGGGGGATTTTGCAAAAGTACAATATCCACTTCGTCCTCATTTAGTAGCAAAATCCATTAAAAGTCAAATGGGAAAACGAGTAGCCGAAGGACTTTCTTCGGATATTCCGGATAAAACTCCGGCAGAAATTTCTGCAAGAATTTTAAAACATATGTTAGATGCTGCATCAAAAATTTACAGATGTAAAATTACAGATGCAGTTATTACAGTTCCTGCAAACTTTGACTCATCTATGTGCAAAGCCACACGTGATGCTGCAGAGTTAGCTGGAATTAAGATAAAAAATGAAGATGGGAGTGAACGCCCTGTTCTTTTATCAGAACCAAATGCTGTTGTATATGATTTAATCAATCAAATACAAAATGGAGAAATTTCAAGTCGTATTTTAGATTTGAAAGAAAAGAAAAATGTATTGGTATTTGACTTAGGTGGTGGAACACTTGATATTACCATGCATGAAATCAAAAGGAGAGAAGATTTACAAGATGTTTTAAAAGTAAATGAAATTGCTACAAATCGTTATACTTTACTTGGGGGAGATGATTTTGATGAAGAAATTGCAAAAGTGATGTATGAACGATACTTAAAGCAATTTGCAAGTCATCCGGAAGTTGTTGCAAAATTAAAACAACAACAACAAGTAATTATGCCACAATTAAAAGTTTATGCAGAACATTTAAAATTAGAATTAAACAGTCGTTGTGGGGAAGAAGATGATTACAGTTCCGGTTGGGATGATGACGATGATGAAGTATCTTTTACTACAGGTGGAAATATGGGTGGTATTGGATATTCTTATGATGATAGTTTTACACAGGAAGAAATAGAGGATATTTTAAATACATTTATGGCAAATCATCTCCAATATGATGATTATAAGCGTATTGATAAAATTACAGATACAAGAAATATTGTATATCCGATTTTAGATGTATTGCATAAAGCATCAGAAAAAATGGGAACAGATAATGTGGTAGTAGATGCAGTTATTGTCAATGGTGGTATGTCTAAATTTTATATGGTAACAGACCGATTAAAAAGGTTTTTTGGGCTCGAACCAATTGTAGCACTTGACCCTGACCAAGCAGTTGCAAGAGGAGCTGCCGTATATCATTATTATTTGCATAAATATGAGGAATTGCAAGATGATATGAAATTAGTAGAACAAATGCAAGATGATACAAATGCAGATATATCTAAAATAGACGATATTTTTGAACAAAAAGTAACTGCTTTTCCGACAAAATCCATAATTCCATCAATGGCAATTGAATGGGGACAAAATATTTTAAATGATAGTTTGTTTTTAGGCGTAAAAAATGGTGCAGTACATCAAATTATTCCAACAGGTGTCGGACTTCCATATACATCTGAAATGATGACAGGATTTCAGATAGAACCGGGACAAAATATGATTGCAATTCCAATTAAAAGCCGTAACTTAGATGGTACATATAGAACAATTGCAAGTGGAAATATTACATTTAAAAATAAATATCGTAATGGTGCATTTGTAGCATTTATGATTCATATGGGAAGCAATAAAGTAATTACCATGAAAGCATGGACAAGTCAGGATATAAAGGGCGAAGAAAAGTTAGAAGAAGGGTATGTCGAAATTGCAATTGACAATAATGAACGCGTAGGTATAAAAAGTAAATTTATTGCACCAAAGGGAACAGAGCTTCAACCAAAAGCAGAAATTAACAATTTAATTCAACTTTGCAAAAATTATGAAAAAGGCAAAAAGAAAGAAAAAGGCAGTATTGCAAAGCGTATTACTACAAGTGTAGAGAATATTTGTAATGCAGGAAATAAAGAAGA
>JAFWXB010000236.1 GCA_017523185.1 Lachnospiraceae bacterium
ACACAAATTTCATTATTGGATAAAAATTCTATATTGTCATATATAATAGATGTATCATTTTCCATTTTTACATTTCCATTCATATCTAGCACTTTAATATGACGTGAATTTTCGACTTCTTTATTATCATAAACCATACCTATATATTTACTATTGTAAAAATAACTTAGAATTTCTTCTTTTACTTCAATTTCTTCTGCTATTTCCGGTTTTTGTTTTCCTTCAAAAATTATAATTTTTCCTGTTCCTAATGCTAACATTCTCGTTTCTGAAAGATATTCAATTTCCGGAATTAAAATGCCCTCAAATGTATATGTTCCTACATTATTGTTGATTTGGCTTTGTCCGACAGAGTCAAAATTATAAAAAGAAATTGTTGTATTTACTTTTCCCTGACTAATATCTATCATATTTACTGCAAGTTTTTTAGCATCATATGATAATGCAATGTCTATTGGAAAACCTCCTTTATTACTGTAAAATTTTCCGTTTGCTAATTCTTTTCCCTTTTTATCAAATAATTTTACTTGAAATTCGCTATTTTCTTTCATAAGAACAGCGATTGTTCCTTGCTGTGCTAAACATACTGTTTGAATTGGTACGGAAGTTTTTATTTCTTGTTGCAAACCTGCTTTTGTTAAAATGTAAATCTTAGACCCTCCCGAATCATAAATAACAAGATATTCTCCACAAGTTTCTACAACAGGTGTTGTCATTTCAAATGCTTGGTTCCATATCAGTTCTCCATTACTTCCCATACAAGAAATACCATCATTGCTATATTCTAAAATATAATCTAAATATTCTGCAAATTGCGTGGCACTACTATTATTACGTTTTATACTATTTCGTACTTCATAAAAATTAAAACTTCGTATCGCATAAATAAGCTCAACCGATACAATTAACAAGGTTATACTTAATACAATCTTTAAAGTTCGAACCCATACTTCTTTTCTATGTTTTTGTATTTTTTCTTGAAGTTCTTCATAGTTTGTTTCAACTGTTAAACCATTTTTTCTGATTGTTGCCATAGTTCTCCTTTCTTTCTATTATTTCATAAGCATGATTGTGCAAATATTGAAAATTACACACAATTATTAAAGATAATGATATTTCTATTTCTCAAGTGTTCCCATTATATCATGTTCTTTTTATTCTTTCATCTCTTTTTTACAAGGAAACATATTATCTTTTATTCTGTATGCTCTCCTGAAATAATTTCAATTGGTATGGTATTTACTTCTGTTTGATTATTCGTAATATCTGCTTCTAATTCCTGATTTTGTTGCATTTGTGAATTTGGGGATTCTGTTGTATTATTTTGTGTTTCTAATGGTTTTGTATTATCTGTATTTTGTTGTTCCGTTGTAGACAAAACTTCTCCTGCTACCGGTTGTACATTTTGATTATTTGCTTTTTCTACAAGTGCATCTTTATTTTCGTATACACCTACCCCTATAATAAATACAAGAACTGCTGCTGCTACAACTAAACCTGCATTTGCCCCTTTTGAAGAACTTGGTTTTCCATTTTTTTCTTTCAGCATCTGTCTGTAACGCCCACCTTTTGCTTGCATATTTTGTGTCCATTCTTGTACATTCATATCTAAACTAACAGAGGCATTTTGCAGTTTCTTTTTTCGAACTTGTTCTTCATAGTCAATAATTGGCACAGTTCCTTTTTCAAATGTTGTTTGTGTATCTTTTACATATGAATTTGTTTCTGTTTTTGATACAGCAGATACATTCTGTGAAGATGTCCCAAATGTGGAACGTGTACGATAATAAATATAAAAACCTTCTTTTGGTATTAAATGATTTTCTTTATAACGATAAAAAGTTTCTTCTGCTTCTAAGGAATTCATTAAAAATAATAATTGATGTACACCGCCAAAATGTTCTCTATGTATACGTTCTAAATCCGGTGTCATTTTTGGAGTCATACCTTTTATATCAATTGCCCAACCTACAATAATCATATCTTCGTATATTCGCTTAATTTCTTTAAATACTTCACTCCACATATGATTGTTCCATTTTGGTGTATTTCCTGCAAATTCCATTGTATTAACTGGTATTACTGCCTCTACAAAAGTAGCATATCTGCCTTCCATGCGTTCGGTATGTCCCATTAAAATAAATACACGTTTTTCTTTGTAATTGATTTCTTTTAATTTTGAATATGCTAAATTTTCAACGTATATTTTATTTTCTTCGCGTGGTGTGCCAATCTGCTTTACATTTTTTAGATTACGTTCTCTTTCCATTATTTCAATCATAATAACACCTTTCTAACTAAATTTAACCGAATAATACAAATCTGTTTTTTATTATATTTAACTATAATTGAGTAAATATTGAAAAATGCACAAAAATATTTTAGTTTTGTTTGTTATATAAAGACAGTTCCTATTCTTATTGTAAATATGTCTTTTTACTACGGACAAATTTGTGCACTATGCTATACTTTATCATTTATAGATATTTAATATAAATTCGATAAATATTAAATTATATTTTCATAGTTATATCTATTTTTTAATCATTTATCCAACTCACGTTGTTTTATAAAACAATATATATTCGGCTATAAATAACAAAAAAGATTACAAATATTTCTTATATCTTTTCGTCCACATATGCTATCACATTTGAAATATGGAATTTGGCGAATTGCGATATTTTTTCAAAAAAAAATACGACAAAAAAACTGCCACATGTTATCTATGTGACAGTTTTTGCTTTTTTTATTTCTATTATTTTTTATTTTAAGAAAAAACATATGCAGATTGTGTATTATTTTACAAATGCTTTTACTTTTTTGTAAATACCTTCTGCATCTAACCCAAATTTTGCAATTAATTCTAAAGCAGGGCCTGATTCACCAAAACGGTCTTCTACACCTATACGAAGTACCTTTGTTGGTGCGTTTTCAGATAATACTTCACAAACAGCACTTCCAAGTCCACCAATTGTAGAATGTTCTTCTACTGTAACTACTTTTCCTGTTTTTTGTGCAGAAGCAATTACAAGTTCTTTGTCTAATGGTTTAATTGTGTGAATGTTAATTACTTCAGCATGAATACCATCTGCTTCTAACATTTCTGCTGCTTTTACTGTTTCGTATACTTCAAGACCTGTTGCAAAAATAGATACATCTGTACCTTCTTTTAATACAATGCCTTTTCCGATTTCAAATTTATAGTTTTCTTCATTATTCACTACCGGAACTGCAAGACGACCAAAACGTAAATATACCGGACCTACATATTCGTATGCTGCTTTTACAGCTGCTCTTGCTTCAATATCATCTGCCGGATTGATAACAACCATTCCCGGAATTTGACGCATTAATGCTAAGTCTTCTAAACATTGATGACTTGCCCCGTCTTCCCCTACGGAAATTCCTGCATGACTTGCTCCAATTTTTACATTTAAACGTGGATAACCAATTGCGTTACGAATTTGTTCGTAATTACGTCCTGTTGTAAACATTGCAAAAGAACTCATAAATGGCACTTTTCCACAAGTAGAAAGTCCTGCTGCAATTCCTGCCATATTTGCTTCTGCAATACCACAATTTAAGTGACGTTCCGGAAATTCTTTTTGGAACATACAAGTTTTTGTAGCTCCCGCAAGGTCAGCATCTAATACAACTAAATCGTCGTGTTCTCGTCCAATTTCAATTAACGCACTACCGTAGCTGTCACGTGTTGCAACTCTTTTTACATCTGACATAATGCTTCACCTGCTTTCTCTAATTCTTCCATCGCAATTGCATATTCTTCATCATTTGGTGCTTTTCCATGCCAACCTGCAACATGTTCCATATAAGAAACACCTTTTCCTTTTACTGTTTTTGCAATAATTACGGTTGGTTTTCCTTTTACTTCGCGTGCTTCTTTGAATGCTGAACGAATTTCATCAAAATTATGACCATCAATTACAATGGTATGGAAATTAAATGCTTCAAATTTTTTGTCGATTGGATATGGAGAACACACTTCTTCTAATGTTCCATCAATCTGAAGATTGTTGTTATCTACTACGACTACTAAATTATCTAATTGTCTGTGTCCTGCCCACATTGCAGCTTCCCAAATCTGTCCTTCTTGAATTTCTCCATCACCACATACGGCACATACACGATAATCTTTTTTATCCATCTTTCCTGCCATTGCCATACCTACGGCAACAGATAAGCCTTGTCCCAAAGAACCGGAAGACATATCAATTCCCGGAATTTTTCTCATATCCGGATGTCCTTGTAAATAAGAACCTGTATGACGTAAAGTAATTAAATCTTCTTTTGGGAAAAATCCTTTTTCTGCGAGTGTTGCATAAAGTGCCGGAACAACATGACCTTTGGATAATACTAAACGGTCACGTTCTGCCCATTTTGGGTTTTTTGGGTCTACATTCATTTCTTCATAGTAAAGATAAATAAAAATCTCTACCATAGATAATGAACCACCCGGATGTCCGCATTTTGCACTGTGTAATGCCGTTACTGTACTTTTACGGATTTCATTTGCCAGTTTTGCGAGCTCTAAATTGTTCATAATGATTCCTTTCTATAATTCAGTTCTTCCTTCTAGTGCTCTTAACAGAGTCACTTCGTCAATATATTCCAAATCGCCTCCTACTGGTACTCCACTGGCGATTCTGGTCACTTTTATACCTGTTGGTTTTATCAGCTTACTTAAATACATAGCTGTTGTTTCTCCCTCGAGGCTTGAATTGGTTGCTACAATCACTTCGTCTATATCTTTTTCCAAACGAATCATTAATTCTTTTAATTTAATTTCATTTGGACCAATACCAAGCATTGGTGAAATTGCACCATGCAATACATGATAAACGCCAAAAAATTTACCTGTTTTTTCGTAAGCAGCCAAATCCCTTGTATTTTCTACTACCATAATGACTTTTTGATTTCTGCTTTCATCCTTACAGATTGGACAAATTTCTTCATCAGTAAGTGTATAACAACACTTACAATATTTTACATTTCTTTTTGCCTCTATAATTGCCTTAGAAAGTGATTCTACTTGTTCTATTGGCATATTTAGCACATGAAATGCCAGTCTTTGGGCCGATTTCGTCCCAATTCCCGGCAATGCTGAAAATTCTTCTATCAATTTTGATATCTGTTTACTGTAATAATCCATGTTTTTCTTAGTTTTAGAATGGAAGTCCCATTCCTCCACCAAGTCCTCCTGTAATCTTTGCCATAGACTGCTGATTTGCTTCATCTATTTTGCGTAATGCTTCATTTGTTGCAGCCATAATTAAATCTTCTAACATTTCAATATCATCCGGGTCAACGACTTCTTCGGATAATTTGATTTTAAGTAATTCATGTTTTCCTGAAACAGTTACTTCTACAGCTCCACCACCTGCTGTTGCTGTTACTTGTTGTTCTTCCATTGCTTTTTGTGCTTCTTCCATTTGGCGTTGCATCTTCTGTGCCTGTTTCATTAAATTAGTCATATTTCCCGGCATACCACCAGCAAATCCACTTCTTTTTGCCATTTTATTTCTTGCTACTAAAAATCTTAGTAACTTCTCCTTTCATAAATACTATAGGCAAGGAAACCCATACCATTAAGCAATGGGAGGAATTGCCTATGTTCCTTTTATATCTACCCAAAAGTACCTAGTAGCTGACAATATATTATATTCTCTTTCAAATTATTGCAAGCAATTTATGATAAAATTTAAAATTCATCTTCAATTTCTATATCAAAATTGATAAATTCACGCAAATCCGGTACTGTTTCTTTTGCACTTCTTCCACTTTCATTCTTGCGAATTACCACTTCTATATCTTTTCCAATGCGTTTTGCAATCATTGTTTTTAGTGTTGTAATACAATCCGAGCGATTTTCACTTAAATATTCATATGCATTTTCATCGTCTAACATTAATAAAAGTTCCTGATTGCTACCAAGCGAAGGAACTGCCTTTTTTAAATATGTTTTTGTAATTGCTCCAATTTCTGATAAAATTGGTTTCCAATGTTTCATTACTTGTTCAATATCTTCCGGAATTACTTTAGCCATAGAATCCCTTTGTTCTTTTAATGAATTATCATTTTGTAACTTCCATGTTTCGTTTCTATCTGTCGAATGTTGATTATTTGCTACTACTTGCATAGGTATTCCATGTGCAAGTTTTGCTTCTATACTTGCAATACGGTCAATAATAGCTTCGTAATCTTTTTCCATTTCCGGTTTACATAATTTAATAATTGCAATTTCGATTAAAATACGTTTTTGTACTTCGTATTTGATTTGATTTCCTAATTCTGAAAAAATACGAATATAACGTATCAATACTTCCGGTTTTACCATTTTTGCTTCTTCTTTTAGAGATTCAATACGTTCTCTTGACATATCCAATGCATCTTCCATTTCGTCGGAACTTTGTATTAATAAAAGATTTCGTAAATACCATGTAAAATCTGTTACAAACTGTCCCATTTCTCTGCCTTTATCTGCAAGAATATCTAAAGAAGCAATTGCTCCTACAATATCTTTTGCAAGAATTTGACGCAACAATTTTGAAAAAACTTCAGTATCTACTGCACCTAATACTTCTAATACATTCTCATATGTCAATGTTTCTCCTAAATGAAAGGCAATACATTGGTCTAAAAGACTTAAAGCATCACGCATAGAGCCATCTCCTGCTTTTGCAATATAGCGAATGGCTTTTTCTTCTACTTCTACTTGTTCTACTCGCATTAATTCCATAAGGCGATTTGCAATCGTATCTATGGAAATGCGATGAAAATCATAACGCTGACAACGGGATAAAATTGTAATTGGAATTTTATGTGCTTCCGTTGTTGCTAATATAAAAATCACATAGGATGGTGGTTCTTCTAATGTTTTCAGCAGGGCATTAAATGCACCTGCTGAAAGCATATGAACTTCATCAATAATATATACTCGATATTTTCCTTCTGTTGGACGATATGTTACTTCATCTCGAATTTGACGAATATTGTCAACCCCATTATTAGAGGCTGCATCAATCTCAATTACATTTAAAGAAGTTCCTTGTGAAATTGTCTGACAAACTGCACATGTACCACATGGACTTCCATCTTTTGTCTCTGTGCAATTTACTGCTTTTGCCAATATTTTTGCAACTGTTGTTTTTCCGGTTCCTCTTGTCCCACAGAATAAATATGCATGTCCTATGCGATTTGCTTTTATTTGATTTTTTAAGGTTGTTACGATATGTTCCTGTCCCTTTACATCTTCAAATTCCTGAGGACGAAACTTTCGATACAATGCCGTATAAGACATACTCCTACCAACTTTCTATCTAATATACACAATCTGTT
Source organism: Lachnospiraceae bacterium (assembly GCA_017523185.1). The sequence continues at coordinate 7,360 of JAFWXB010000236.1, forward strand.
TTTAAAATGATATCTTTTATGAAATAAATAAAATTAAGATTGTAATTGATTCTTATTCATTATTTATTATTTTTGTTTTATTAATCCCCAAAACTGATTCCAATTCGTTTTGCTTCTTTGATTGTCTTACAATCCGGTTCTACCATTTTAAGTTTACCTGCTACCTCTTTTAATGGTACGCGTTTTGTTTCGCCTTTTACCATACCAATCATACAACCATAGTCTTCTTCCATAATTGCTTGTGCTGCTGCAGCACCAAGTCTTGTACAAAGTACTCTGTCATATGGACATGGGCTTCCACCTCTTTGTGTATGTCCCGGTACTGTTACACGCACTTCTGAACCAATTTTTTTTGAAATTTCAGCTGCTATTTCATAAGAAACAGATGGATATTTTCTCTTTGCAAGTTTTTCTTTATATTCTTTTTTGGATAATTTTGCATCTTTTTTAGAAATTGCACCTTCTGCTACTGCAAGAATTGTAAAGCCTTTTCCAGCTTCATTTCTTTTTTGAATAGCATCTGCAATTTTATCAATATCATACGGAATTTCCGGTAAAAGAATAATATCTGCACCACCTGCAATACCTGCATGAAGTGTAAGCCAACCTACTTTATGTCCCATAATTTCTACGATAAATACACGGTTATGAGAAGCAGCAGTTGTATGAATACAGTCAATTGCATCTGTTGCAATATCAATTGCACTTTGGAACCCAAATGTTACATCTGTTCCATAAATATCGTTGTCAATTGTTTTTGGAAGGTGAATAATATTTAAACCTTCTTCACGAAGCATATTTGCACTTTTTTGTGTTCCGTTACCACCTAAAATTACAAGACAATCTAAACTTAATTTATGATAGGTCTGTTTCATCGCTTCTACTTTATCTAATCCGTTTTCGTCCGGTACACGCATCATTTTAAACGGTTGACGGGAAGAACCTAAAATAGTACCACCTTTTGTTAAAATACCTGAAAAGTCAGCAGATGTGAGCAATCTGAAATTTCCATAAATTAAGCCTTTGTAGCCATCTACAAACCCATATACTTCTAAGTCTTTTAAGTTTGCTGCTAACCCTTTTACAACACCTCGCATTGCTGCATTCAACGCCTGACAATCTCCACCACTTGTTAATAACCCGATTCTTTTCATATTCTCTTCTCCTTTAAAAAATATAGTTATATTGCTATCTATGATGTTCTGTATGCGAACGCTCTTTTTTACGTCCAATATATACATTCCATTTCATATAGGCTTCTTGTGCATTTCTTGATTTATAAATCAGATTTTTTTCTTCCCCAATAATGTCTGTTATGCTGTACCAGCCACGGTCATATTGGAATTCTGCTGTCTTTCCGTCCAATTCTTTGTTCCCCAAAACAAATCTGTTGATTGACTGTGACACTTACTATCCCCCTTCTTTCTTTAATACATATTCAATTGCTATTTTTAAATTACTATCTTGTTCCGTTTCCGCATTATCTTTTAAGGCTAAGGCTTCTTCTTTTGAAAAAAGTTCTCTTAATTTCACTTGATGATGATTAACAGGAATATACGATACCTTTTTTGTATCAAAAACAGATTTTAATACATAATACGGAATCGTTCCTTTTTTACTTGGTAAATTTACAATATTGTCAACAATACATACACCTTGTGTTTCGCTATAAATATACTGTTTCTTTTGAAACATTTTTATTGCTCCTAATAAAACAAAATTTCATAATATAAATACAAATATATGATACCACAGTTTGAAGCGAGTTTCAATCGAACAATCAAAAAGTAATTCCTCATTGTATTTGATGATTAAATACAATGAGGAATTTCATCTGTCTTTCATATGATGTTTATTAAAAAATCAGGAAAAATTACAATGACTTTTTTCTTTTTCCATTCCATATATTACTGCTTTAATGACTCTAAAATCACTAAAAACATATACCTATTTACTCTCCATAAAAATATTCCCATTTCGCTTTTTGTTCTGCAAAATCATCTATATCTAAAAGAGCAATTGTAACATCATAATAATTTTCACTTTTTTGGTAGTATAACTCTCCAAGTATATATTCATTATCTCCAAACCAACAATCTACATTTTCATCATGTATTTCATATACAAATGAACCATCATGTCCATAAACAGTAAGTGTATATGTTCTCATATTGAATGTATACAAATACTGTTTATCTGCAAAAATTGTTTTATCTTCATTTATATTATCCAAAATACATTTATCTTCTAATGTTACTAAATCAAAAGAACGCAATTCTTTGTTTTTCCATTGATAATATATGGTATTTCCTACTACTATATAAGTAGCAACTAATTTATCTTTTACTAATTGTATTTCTCCTGTTTTTGTATTATATGCAAATAAACCACCTTTTAAATCATCAGAATCTTCAAAATACATTTGAAAAAAGAAATAATCGCCAAATGGCAACATACGATATAAACTGGTACGAGGTTTTGGTGCTTCAAATATTATTTCACTTTTTGTACTCCCAAGTTTCATTCTGTAAATTTTTGATTGACTTTCATCAGAATTAGTATAATACAAATACCCACGATGAATACAATAATCCGGTGCATTCCAACTAAATGAATAATTATTTGATGTTCCACTATAATGTAAATCTGCTTTATAAAGTTGCATATATTTTTCTTTCGAACTTCCATCGGCTTTTATTTTATACATATTGGTATATCCATCAGAATCATATCCTACTAAATAAATCGCATTATCATAATATATCAACTGATTATCTGATATACCTCCTGATAATTCGTAATTTCCTAAATATGCATTACAATTACTATTCTCATGTGTACAATCTGCACGATTACAGACAGGTACTGCTTTTTTTATCTTTTTATCTAAAAACATCAATTTGTCAGAACCTATATAATAATAACCATATTCTGATTTTGCTACTCTATTCCATAAAAAATAAGATTGACTATCTGTTTCAAATACATAATCCAAAGAATATGTTTCTAAATCTAAGGGTTGTTCTGTAAATGTATGTAACACATCTTCTGTAGAACCAGCTTCTAAATTGTCGTCTATAATTTGAGAATCTGCTTGGGAAATTTGTGTATCTTGTTGAGAAAGATTCTTTTCCTTTCCACATGCTGATAAAGTTATTGCACCTACTAAAATAGCTATCCCTATATTTAATTGCTTATTTTTCATAAAAATCACTTTTCCTTTCTTTTTTACATTGATGCTTATTATTATGTTTTCTATTAATTTCAAATATAAGTAAACAATAGTAATTACATCTTTTATTTATATAACAAAGCAGAAAGGAAAAATATCACAGAAATTTTCATCAATGCGATAAAAATTTTTCTTTAAAAATATCTATTCATTTTCAAAATAATATAGATAAACATCTTCTAAATTTGCAATTCCATTTTGATATTCATATTCTTTTGGTGGATATTTTGTCAGTATTTTTACTGCTAACCCTTTTGATGTATGACGTAAATTGCTAATAATGTATTTGTTTTGTATTTCTTTTAATTGTTCTTCTGAAATATAAATTTCATACACATATGATTTTATCATTTCCAATAATTCATATGGTGTTCCTTGTTCTATAATATCGCCTTTTTTCAACAAAATAATTTCTTTTGCTATGGATTCCACATCTGATACAATATGTGTTGCTAAAATCACAATTCTATCCGTTGCTATTTCGCTGATAAAGTTGCGAATACGAATACGTTCTTGTGGGTCAACACCTGCTGTCGGCTCATCTAAAATTAAAATTTTCGGGTCATTTAAAAGAGCTTGTGCAAGTAAAAGTCGTTGTTTCATACCACCCGAAAAGCTACCAATACGCTCTTTTGCGACTTCCGATAAATTTACAACAGAAAGCATTTGTTGTACAGTTTCTTTTGCTGTTTTTTTATGTATCCCTTTTAATTGTGCCATATACATTAAAAATGCTTCTGCTGAAAAATCTTCATAATAGCCTTGTTGCTGTGGCATATATCCTAATAATTTTCGATACTCTTTTCCAAGATTTAAAATTTCTGTTCCATTCCACAAAATTGTACCTTTTTCTCGCTTAATATTATCTGTTAAAAGATGAATTAAGGTGCTTTTTCCTGCTCCATTTGGTCCAAGTAAACCATAAATTCCATTTTCTAAAGTAAATGTTACACCTTTTAAGGCTTGTATTTGTCCATATGTTTTTGTTAAATTTCGAATTTCCAGTTTCATATTTTATCCTTTTCATTTTTGATTTTATTCCTAATACTGATTGTAAAAACAATTTTCTTGATTAAAAAAGAGGGATTATTTTTCCATAAAATTACTAATCCACAACTTGTATTACCAAATATAAATGACTAAAACGACTATATACTAAATATTTTTAATCCAATTTTGATAGCCTTTTCGTATACTTTGTATCCCTAATACCAAGAAAAAAAGTGTCGCTCCTATTACAATCATTATATTTTGCGTTTGCAATAAAAATGGAGCAACCAAAAGAACATCTGTCACAGAAATATAACGAAAAATGTCAAATCCTATCATATACAAAAGCGTTGGCACACATAACACAAAAGACACTCCAATTGTAAAAAACTGACTTGTTTTTATCGAAAACATACAAGTAAATGCTGTTACCGATAATAAAATAATTGCTTTTATCAGATACAATCCTATAAAAAAGGTACCTATATTGCATTTCATTGGGAAAAATTGCAATAACAGAATACTTTGTACAGGTGCGAAAAATCCACTTAATCCATAGACATATGCAACTGTTCCAATTTCTATTGCAGAAGTTACTGCAAATAAGATAATAGTTAATGTAATTGCAATTCCCATTTTCTTTTTAAATAAATGACTTCTGCCTTCTACTGTTCCACGCAGTACCGATATCATACCATGTTTCTTTTCACTTGCAAAAATACCACTACATAATAAAATAATTCCAAAAATAAGCCATAGATTTACAAGTGTATTTCCTTCATTTAATAATTGATTAAAACTATATTGATTGACATACCAACCTGAAATTCCATGGGTTTCTTTTAAATTTTCTAAATATTCTGTCTGTTCTGTAATTTCTTCTAAAAATTTTCTATCTTGTTCAAATGCTTCATAACGCAATATATGTTCTATCCACTCCTCCGATTCTATTTCGCCTTTTTCATACTTTCTTTGGGCTTCTTCATATACACGTTTTACTTCTGCAAGCATTTCTTTCAATTCTTCTATTTCCTGTTCTGATTTTGCATTTGGTATACCTTCATATGTTTTTACAAATGCAAAATATTTTTCTTGTTTTGCAGATAATAAGATATTTGTAAAATCTGCCTGATAAATAAAAACAGCTATAAATATAAATAAAATTATAATTCCTCGCTGGCTAACCAACACTTTATAATATTCCATTCCTGTAATGGACAGTTTTGTTATTCCATTCCTATATCTGTTTTTTATAGGAATGAAGCATTTTTTTATTATCCTATTTATCTTGCTATTAAAAGATGCACAAGGATATTTATATGTTCCTACCACAAATGCAATTATTATCCATAATAGTATAAAAAATAGATATGAATAAAAAATAATGCTATTTTTATTGATTGCATATTCAAATATATTTAGATTTTTATATTCTGTAAAAATAGTACAACCGGAAAATAAATACCATGGATTACAATAATGCAATATATTCAAAGAATGATTACTTTCTATTATTTTATATACTATATATGTTATACCTCCAAAACTTCCAAGAATTGTTGCAGAAAATAATATATTATCTATACAAAATAAGATTGTCCAAAGAAAAAGAGCCATTCCAAATAGTAAAAAACAACGGTACAAAAAATAATAAAGTAAAAAACTTCCTATCTCTAATGAAACAGGCAAATTGGAAAACATAGACAATGATTGAATCGGATATGCCATATAAGAAATCGGATTTTGTCTAAACCAAATACAACTTGCAACAAATGTTCCTCCATAAAATACAAAATTTAACAACATTGTCCATATGGCTAATGCTATGATTTTATGTAATATAAGATGACTTCTTCCATGATAAGAAGCAAATATCATACAGCGCAGTCCTTGTACCCCTTGTTTCTTTTCATCTACTAATACAAATGCAAGAATTGCTATACAAATAAGCAGTATACTGTTTTGTGTTTTATCTGAAAAAAATGCAGTTAAAAACTCATTTTCAAATAAAATGGGAGTAATCTCCATAAGTCCTAAAAAATCGGCTTTTGTTTGTTCTAAATTTCGATTGGAAAAAGAATTGTTTTGAGCAAAAATACTAATCCCACTCATAGAATCTGCTTGTTTTATAATGGATTCTATGGAAGTATAAAAATTTTGAATATATTCTGCTTCTTTTTTCTGTTGCGTTTTATGGTAAGAAGTTCCCCAACTCCTTTCCCATTGTGTTTCTTTTTGTTGTATCAAATATAAGAAAAAGAAAATTTGTATAAAAAGTAAAACTATAAAAATTGCAATCACTTTTTTCTTTTTCCATACTTTTTTCCATTCCATATATTGTTCCTTTCATTATTTTAATCATAATGTTTGATTTTTGATTAGATTTGCATTTTATTTAAAATGTTTGTATTTATATAACAAGACAAAAAGAGAAAATATCACAAAAATTATAAATTTTTTGTAATAAAAAAAGCTATTATTATTTGCTTATATCAATAAATAATAGCTTTTTCTGTTTGTGATTCATGCTTTTTAAATATAATTTTAATGCTACTTATATTTATTTTAGAGAAAAATATGTCCAATTTGCTTTTCCGTCTGCAAAATCAGAAACTTCTATCACTGTACCAAATAATTGTTCTTTCGTATTATCATATGCTGTACCAAATATATATGTACCATCTCCAAAATGACAACTTATTATTTGATGATTACTTACTTTACAAACTAATTCTCCTTGATGATTATATACAGATAACAGTCCATTATCATCAAATACATACAAATATGTAGTATCTGCTGATATATTCATGCTAACTTTATCTAAAATTTTCTTATCTTCTAATGTAATTAAATTAAAACTTCTTAATTCTTCTTCTGCTTTATAAAAAATAGTATTATTCACTATACTATATGTTGCTATTGCATCTTCTTTTACTAATTGTAC
>JAFWXB010000237.1 GCA_017523185.1 Lachnospiraceae bacterium
TGATGAAAAAGGAGACATTATTTATCGACTTACAGAACTGGAATCTTCCATGTCAGATACACTCCCTTTGGCAAATTTAATTATGCGAAAACCAAATGGAAAATACAGTTCTACGGAGTCATTTAAATATGCTTCCAGAGTGATTCACTACGAACTTGGATTGCAATTTAATTTTCATAGTTTACGTCATACACACGCAACAAAACTTATTGAAAATGGAGTTAGTCCGAAAGCTGTTCAATCACGACTTGGACATGAAAATATCAAAACAACCTTACAGACTTACGTTCACAGCACCGACAATATGGAACAATATGCTGTGGATATTTTTGAAAAAATTGCTACACAAAAGGCAAATTAGCACAAAAAATATCTATTTTATACGTGGACAAATAGTGGACATACTTATTTTTTACTAACTTTAAAACGCTTGGAAATATTTAATTTTCAAGCGTTTTTTCTAAAAATATTTCCATATGATTCCCATGTGGAAACTTTTGATAAAAACGTTATTTTTTCCAAATATATGTTTTTTTTTATTACTTTTTTAAAGTCTGTTTTTCAAGTTGATTCTGTAAATTTTTATAAATAATATAAATTCATAACTATAATTTTTTATAAATAAATTCAACATTTTAAATATCCTCTGCTAAACATTTTATCTTCGCCCAAAATACACATATCATTAAAATCATTTTAAAGGCTGTATTTATAATTATTATTGCTTATGTTATAATTAACACGATTGATATTTTTATGCCTTAAATGGACAAATAAATGCATTACAAGCCCATTTATTTTTGTCTAACAATATTTTATAATTCACACAATGTCCATTCAATAAATCTAAAAGATGTTTATAAAAAAATTATAATTATTAAAATTGTTCTAATAAAAAAGTTCTCACTACTTAATGCTTTTGCATCTGTAATGAGAACTTTTTTACTCGTTTTAACAAAATATTTTCAGTTTGCTTGTTTATGCGAACAAGCGTATCTTTCAAGGCATTTTAAACCACTTATTCGTTATTTTTTATTGGCTATGAATAAAATAATAATAATTTATTTTAATCTCTTAAATCAACAAATAAATAGGTTATAACACTATTTTATTTTTATATAAAACAAAATTTTATCATTTACAATAAATATATCCAAAATTTATTTATATATAAATTCAAATCATACAAAGTTTTAAAGATTTTTATAAAGTTAAAACATTTAAAACTTTCTACAACAAAGTCACACTTTTCTCTTATGAAATAAAACAATTGCAATGATAAATTGTATTATAGAAAGTCCTATTGCTATTCCTATACTAAACATATAATCATTTTTCTCTCCAACTCCATACAATAATTCAGAAGCATTCATGAGTTTTGTTGGCAAATATTTTTTTATATTTGGTAACAAACCACATAAATAACTTACAAAAAATACACTTCCTGTTCCAACTAAAACAGAAGAAGCCGATGAAAAAATAACAGACATCATTATCAATACTACAATTAACCATACACCTAACAAATACACACAAAATGCTCCAAAATATAAATGTTTCGCAATTCCATTATCCCAAAAATATGCATTATATACATATGTAATTCCAAAACACATCCAATAACCAACTGTCCATAAAACAAGCATTACTGTTGTTTTTGACAAAAGAATTACATTTCGCGAAAGTCCTTTTGTAAGCATATTGATAAGTGTACCTTTTTGTAATTCTGTTGTTAAAATACCACTAAATATCAACAAAAACATTATCAATCCCATTGGTATATTTTTGTAAAATTGTGTCCATGAAGTCATTGCATCTACACTTACTTCTCCAAAAATCAATCCTGATTCTTCTAATGATTCCGAAAATTGTTTCATCAACCATGGAGTTAATTTTGCAATTGCAGGATTCATAATTCCAAATAATACAAATATAATTATCAATAATAAACATTTTCCATTTCGCCAAATTTCCATACATTCTTTTTTTGTAAATGCAATTAATTGTTTCACAGTTTTATCATCCCTTTCCAGCAAACTTTAGGTTAATGTAAGTTCGACAAATTGTTAAAAATATATAGAAAGCATAGATATCGTTATAAAAATATAACTTTTATGGTATATTTCTGTACTTTTATCTGTAATTTTGATTGTAAATTTTTGAATATCGAACTCACTTTAATTTACAATTTCTATAAATAAATCTTCTAAATTTGACTCTAATACTTCCATTCGTTGAATTGGAATTTGATGTTGTACAAATAATTTCATTATTTCCATAATATCATTTTCTTTCTTTTTTTCATATTGCATTTTTGTATTTGTAATAAATGTTCCACCTAAATAAATTTTTGAAAATCGCAACGCATCTTCTGTATTACAAAATTCGAATTCTAATCGATTTCCTTTATGTGTTCTTTTTATTTCTTCTAAACTTCCATTTAACACAATTTTTCCA
>JAFWXB010000238.1 GCA_017523185.1 Lachnospiraceae bacterium
AGCTGAATGTAAGATCTTTCTGAACAACTGCCTGTCCTTTTGTGATTGCAAATGAAATAGCATAATCGCCATTAGCATCTGCTGTTGGGTTTGCATTAGCTGCTGTTGCTGTTGCTTTCTGTTTTGTGAAACCAATACTACTTGCATCTTCGGTAGCTTTTTTAGCACTAGAACCATATGTAATAATAACATCAGAAGCTTTTTTAGCTCCTTCACCAAGGTCTACTACGATATCAGATGTTTCACCAATAGTATGTGTTAATTTTGCACCAGTAACAATGTAAGGTGTAATTTCACCTGCACGATAAGAAGCTACGCCACCATTGTTGCTATCTTCAACAGCTGTTGATGTTTTATACATATTACCGGATGCATCTTTATAAACACTAATATCATTTGTAGTATCTCCATCTGTATCAACGAAGTCTTCATCAGAAACATAATCAAATGAATATACTACTTTAAGACTTGGTCTAGTTTTAGAAGTTACTTTTGATGTATAAGTTGCCCATGCTGCAGCTTTATCTTCGTCTTTAACGCCAGCTGTACTAATTGCATTTGCTTTAGCTTCAATATTAAATGATACTTGGTTGTATTCCATATCTTTAGTTACCGGGTCTAAATATGTATAATAGTTATGGCTACCGGTATCAGTATTTAAACTACCCTGATATTTAGTATTCTTACTGCCGTATCCTTCTAATACATAATAAGCTGTCATATTTAATTTGTCAGTCATCTTAAGAGTTTCTTCAGTATTGCCATCTTTATCAATAGAGTTAAGTGCAAGATAAACAGAAGCATTTTTATCGTCAGTAAACGCATCATCAGTTGTAAATGTTAAACCGGTTGTATTTGTAGCAGTAACAGCAACTGAAACACCAATATTTTGAGAACATTTGTTTACAATTGTAGCAGTATTTGTTGTACCGGTCATTTCATAAGAGGCTGCAGTAACTGTAAAATAAGTATCTCTAACATCATTAGTAACACCAGTATAGGTAGTTGCATCACTACTTACAAATAATGTGGCTTTAGCAACATCAGCAGCAGTAGCAGGAAGTAAATCGCATGCAGTAGTTTTAGTTATAAGGTTATAAGCTGCTTCTCCTGTAATTTCACGATAATCTTCTTCATAGAACTTTCCATTCCAAATATAGTCACCAGTAGTATATACTTCAGATTCTTCTACTACACTAACTGTAATAGTAGTAACATCAGAAGTGTCGCTTGCTTCAACCTTAAAATAGTTTGCTAATTTGTCAACAGCAATATCTTTTAAGTATAACATGGTACCATTTCCAGTTAATGTTGTTGTTTTACCAGAGGTAGTACTTTCTGGTACCCAAATAGCATAATTTGTTGAAGCAAATGGATTTACTTTAAATGAAATAGTTCCATCAGTAGCTATAGCAAATGTAGAGTCATCTGCTGTAATAGTATCATCTAATACATCTTGAAATCCGTCTGTTATGTCAGAATAACTTTTTTCATAAAATAAATTACTATCTATTGCTGTAAGATGAGCTGGTGTAACAGTTTGGAAAAATACTGCAGTAGCATCATCATCATAGATAGCATTTTCATCATATTGATTTAATAATTCTTCCGGGTCGAGGGTAAAATTATAAGTACCTGTAGCTACAGTTGGAAGTGTAACACCACCAATTCTAGCAATAGAAGAGTTGTCATTTTCAACAGAACCGGTACCGTCACCAGTAGTAGTATCAGCAAACGCTACACTTGGTACAAGCATTGTTGCTGCACAAACGAATGCTAAAAATTTTTTAAATTTCATAAATATTCCTCCTTGAATAAAAATTTAATTTTCGATGATAATAGTAAAACCAACAGATACTTCACTTACGTCTTCATAGCTGCTATTTACGAGATGATATGTCAATATCGCATCATAAGTTCCGGCAGAAAGCTTTTTATCAAGTGTAATATTCTCAAGTTTACCACCTACCGGGATGTAGGATGTTTTAAGAACTTCTTCTTGTGTATCAGCTAATACTGCTGTACAGTAAATAGTAGCATTATTGTTGACAACATTTTCAATGTAAGCATCGGAAGAAATGTCTTTTCCGGAAGCAAAATGCCATTGAAGAGCCATTGAAACTTCATAAGAACCGATAGGTACTTTTTGTTCTTCTTCTACTTCTGCAATAATTTGCTCTACATTTTCAGGAGTTACAACAACGTTAGCTACAGTATCATCCTCTTTTGAAAATAAAAAAACCATTCCAATACCTACTACAATTACAAGTAGGGGAATCAGTAGTAATATAGGTGACATACGCTTCCTTGCATTCGAAGTTCCCACATTACCATTAATTTTCTGAGAGGCCTTATCCTTTGACATAACTATCACCACCTTCCTGTTATTTCCTATATCGTACTTTGTTTTCAAAAACTTTATAGGTAAAATGAAATTTTTGTATATATATCATATTATATAGAAAAAATATGGAAAATCAAGGGAAAGTTTTGTATAATAAAAAGACAATTAGAAAAGAACCATAATGCATATGGAGGAGGTTTTATGTTAAAGGTAATTGATTTATCTTATGAATCAAATGGAATTGAAGTAAAAAATATAGAATTTGAAGTAGAGCAAGGTGATTTTTATATTATCTTTGGAATAGATGATGCAGGAAAAACAGAAATTATAAACGCAGTTATGGGTATTGCACAAATATATAAGGGGGATATCTTATATAAGGAAGAAAATATTCGAAAGTTACATGGAAAGGAACGAAGCAGTATTCGTTTTGTTCCGGATGGAATTTTATTATTAAAAGAAAAAGCAAAAGATTATTTTCGAAGTGTACAAAGAGCATATAAAATGAAAGATTTAGAATTGTTAGAAGAATTAGTGGAATATTTTGAGATTGATACAAAGGAATCTCTTATGAATATGACATATGAGCAAAATAAATTAGTGGCAATTATAGGTGCTATTATGACCTCTCCGGAATTGTTAATTTTAGATGAACCTTTCAATTTTCTTACAGTAACAATGACGAAAAAGTTATTGCAATTTTTAGATAAATTAAATAAAAATGGCACAACAATTATTTTGAGTTTGGAGCATTATGAAGATGCACAAGATATGGGAACTCGTTTTTTGTATTTAAAAGAAGGTGAAGTTGTGAAAATAGGAGATATTGATAGCAATAAAACTCGTTTTAAATCGATTACAATTAAAAATGCAAGTGCAAAACACTTAGAAAAGGTATTTGGAGTTCCTGCTGTAGTAGAAGATGACAGTTGTACTTATTTTTCGGATTTGGAATGGAATGAAATTGGAGATGTTCTAAAAGAATATGATATAAAAGATAAAGAGATATTTATTAAAATGGCAAGAATGGAAGATGTTTTGGATTTTTTTTATGCGAATGAAGAAGTTGTAGAAGAAAAGGTAGAGGAAGGAGAAAAAGTATGATTGTAAATAATATAAAATGTGAATGTAAGCAAATTGTAAAGTCTATTCTGTTATTAGGACTTGGATTGCTTATAATAGCTGTTGGTTCTGTTTTTACAACTGGAATTATGGAGCGATTAATAGAAATCGGAAAAGAACAACCAAAAGAGATACTTGCATTGTGTGGTGTAAGTCATGTATATGCAAAAAGACCGGAGTTATTATTTTTCTATGTTATCATTATTATTTTTAATATGGTAGCCATTTGTTTATGTGCATCTTCTGTTGCTGAAGCAATTAGAGGCGAAGAAGAAAGTGGTATGATACAGTTTTACATAAATCAACCATATACCAAGACACAAATTTTTATTATGAAAGTAATGATTGCAATTGTTTCAGGGATATTACAATGGATATGTTATATTGGTTTATTAATGACTTCGGTTTATGGTATTTGCAGATATTTGGGATATAATTTTGTATCGGAAATGGAGGAAATTGCTGTTATAGGTGTGCGTGGAATTCCTTTTTTATTATGTTCTTTAGCATTAGCTTTGTTTTATGTGATGTTTGAAGAACGAAGCATTACAACAGGGTATTTTTTAGCAATTATTTTTTCTGTTTCTTTTATGCTAGGAAATGTATATAAGATTTTTGATGTTATCGTATATTATTTGCGTAGTTTGCAACGAGATGCATCATCTATTGTTTCTATTGTAGAAATTTTAGAACCATTTCGAATGTTGTTTCCATTTACAATGTTAAATATTTTTAATGCAAATTTAGAACCATTATCAAATAGTGTATACATAATATATTCCGGAATTGCATTGATTTTTTTTATTATTTGTTGGTGGAGATATCAAAGAAAAACAGTATAAGAATAAAGGCACTTATTCAAAAACATTTATAATTTTAAGTATAAGAACTGCCGATATTATGATTATAAAAAAGAATAGATTAGAAAGGCAAAAATATTGTTATTCAAAAAAAAGAAACAAGGTATTTTCGTTTTGTTGATGATTGTTGCATGTATCATGTTGGGTAGTGGTGGATTGCTGGTTATGGTATTCGTGCAAGACAATTTGGAAGAAAAATATTGGAAAAAACTTGCTAGTTTAAAAGATGTAGAAAATAGTGTTAGTGATGATAGTATTTTGAGTGAATATAGTGCTTTATATGAACAAAATACAGATATGATAGGTTGGATTAAAATAGATGGTACAACGATTGATTATCCTGTTATGCAAACAAAAGATTCTCCTGAGTATTATTTAAGAAGAAATTTTAATAAGGAAGAAGAAGGAGGAGGAACTCCTTTTGTTGATTA